>NZ_JBGLYV010000200.1:0-3280 GCF_047304225.1 Pseudomonas sp. Pseusp3
CCTCTTCGCCACAAACCCCGCCCCCACATGCGTCTGGTTGCGGGAAGTGATTTTGTTACCCCCAAATACATATTGTGGGTGGGGGTTGCCGCGCGAAAGCGGTCTCACGGGCAATATCGATGTTGAATGCTCTGGCCTCTTCGCGAGCAAGCCCGCTCCCACATTGGGTATTTGTGCGCGACTCAAGCCGCGCTGGCGGCGAATTTCTCAAAGTAAAAGTTCGCCGGCTTGATGCCTTGCTCGCCAATGTACTTGCTGACGGCCTCGACCATCGGCGGCGGGCCGCACAGGTAGACGTCGACGTCGCCATCGTTCAAATGCCCTGGCTCGATGTGCTGGGTCACGTAGCCCTTGAGCGGATGTTGGCTCTCGGGGCTGGCGACACAGGTGCTGAAGGTGAAGTTGGGGATGCGCGCGGCGAAGGCTGCCAGACGATCGAGCTCCACCAGATCGAAATCGTGGGTCACGCCGTAGATCAGATGCAGCGGGTGATCGCTGCCCTGCTCGGCGATCTTCTCCAGCATTGCGGTGAACGGCGCCAGCCCGGTGCCACCGGCCAACAGCAGCAATGGACGGCGAATGTCACGCAGGTAAAAACTGCCCAACGGTCCTGCCAGGCGCATGCTGTCGCCGGCCTTGGCCATGCCGGTGAGGAAACTGCTCATCAAGCCGCCCGGCACGTTGCGGATCAGGAAGCTGACCTCGCCATCGCGCTGCAACGAACTGAATGAATAAGCCCGGGTCTGCTCGCTGCCGGGGATCCCCAGATTCACGTATTGCCCCGGCAGGAACGCCAGCTTGCTCAAGGACTCACCCTTGATCGACAGCGCGATGGTGCTGTCGGACAACTGGCGCACGGCGCTGATGGTCGCGTCGTAACTGGCCTGGCGGGTACGACAGACTTCCGAGGACGTCGGCACCCGCACCACGCAGTCACTCCGGGCGCGCATCTGGCAGGTCAGGACAAAACCCTGCTCGGCCTCTTCGGGGCTGAGGGCGTCTTCGATGTACTCCTCGCCCAGATCATAGGTGCCAGCCTCGGCAAAACACTTGCAGGTGCCGCAGGCGCCGTCGCGGCAGTCCAGCGGGATGTTGATGCCCTGGCGATACGCGGCGTCGGCCACGGTTTCGCCGGCATTGGCGTCGATGAAACGGGTGACGCCGTCTTCAAAATTGAACGCGATGGAATGGGTCATGACGGCCGCCTCACAAGTGGTAAACATCGATGACCTGGCGAACGTAGTCGTTCTTCAGGATCACTTTCTTGGCCAGGATCAGCGGGTTTTCACCGCGCACGTCGAGGGTGTAGAAACTGCTGCCGAAATAGCTGTCGACGGTCTTGTAGCGAAAGCTCAGGGTGTGCCAGTTGAAGCGCACCTTGCACAATCCGTCGGCCTGTTCGAGCAGCTCGATGTTGCTGATGTTGTGAGACGTGCGGGTGTCCGGCACGCTGGCGCTGGAGCGCTCGGTCTTGATGCGGAAGATACGGTCTTCCAGGCCGGTGCGGTTGCCGTACCAGATCAGCGAGATTTCCCGCTGCGGGTCTTCGGTCAACTCGTCGTTGTCATCCCAGGACGGCATCCAGAACGTTGCGTCCGGGGCGTAAAGCTCCAGCCACTCGTCCCACTGCCGGTCATCGAGGTAACGGGCTTCGCGGTAGAGAAAGTCGCGCACGGTATCAAAGGAAATGCTCATTGCACGTCCTCCACGGCGATCAACTTCGACTGCTCGGCGGCCAGGGCCTTGAGCATGGTCTGCTGCCAGTACTTGTGTTGCAGCACGAACAGGCCCTCGTCTTCGGTGCGCACACCACTGAGCAGCGGATGCAGGTCGATTTCCCTGGCTGCCTCGTCGGCGCCTTCGATCCAGTGCTCAGCGCCACGGGACATGTCGTTCCAGGTGGTGACGCTGCCCTGGTAGCTGGTCTGGCAGGAGCGGAACTCTTCCAGATCGTCCGGCGTGGCCATGCCGCTGACGTTGAAGAAGTCTTCGTACTGGCGAATCCGGCTGGACCGCGCGTGGTCGCTTTCGCCTTTGGGCGCGATGCAGTAGATGGTGATTTCCGTGCGGTTGACCGAGATCGGCCGGGCGATGCGGATCTGCGAGCTGAACTGGTCCATCAGGTACACGTTGGGGTACAGGCACAGGTTGCGTGAGTTCTCGATCATCCAGTCGGCGCGGGCCTTGCCGAAGTCCTGGGCCAGTTCGTCGCGACGTTCGTACAGCGGGCGGTCCTCGGGGTTGGCCCACCGGGTCCAGAGCAACATGTGGCCCTTGTCGAAGGAATAGAAACCGCCGCCCTGCTTGGCCCAGCTGCCGGCGCTCATGGTCGGGTTTTCGTCACCGGCTTCGCGCTGTTTGCGCTGGTTCTGGGTGGCGGCGTAGTTCCAGTGCACGGAGCTGACGTGGTAGCCGTCGGCGCCGTTTTCGGCGGTGAGCTTCCAGTTGCCTTCGTAGATGTAGCTGGAAGAACCGCGCAGCACTTCCAGGCCATCGGCGGACTGGTCGACGATCATGTCGATGATCTTCGCCGACTCGCCAAGGTGCTCGACCAGCGGCAGTACATCGGCGTTGAGACTGCCGAACAGGAAGCCACGATACGACTCGAAACGCGCCACGCGGGTCAGGTCGTGGGAGCCTTCGCAGTTGAAGCTCGACGGGTAGCCGGCGTTCGCCGGGTCCTTGACCTTGAGCAGCTTGCCGGAGTTGTTGAACGTCCAGCCGTGGAACGGGCAGGTGTAGGAGCTTTTGTTGCCGGACTTGTGCCGGCACAGGGTCGCGCCGCGATGGCTGCAGGCATTGATGAACGCGTTCAGTACACCGTCCTTGTTGCGTGCGATAAAGATCGACTGACGCCCCATGGTGGTGGTGTAGAAATCGTTGATGTTGGGGATCTGGCTTTCGTGGGCCAGATACAGCCAGTTGCCTTCGAAGATGTGCTGCATCTCCAGATCGAACAACCGGGGGTCGGTGAACATCTCGCGCTTGCAGCGATAGAGGCCCTGCTCGGGATCGTCTTCAAGCAGGGAATGCAAATATTCGGGTCGCAGGGACATGGCCGCCGCCTCCATTGTTATTGTTCAGGCAGGGCCATGCTAGGACGGGGGATCAGGCTGGAATATCCGCTGGGTGCAGACCTTTATCCGTTTTGTGCAGGGGGATTTTTTGTAGAGACCAGGTTTGCCGCCATGCACATCCATCAAGACTCGGAACCTGTGGGAGCGGGCTTGCTCGCGAAGGCGGTGTGTCAGGCAAGGTCAATGCCGGCTGACACTCCCTC
>NZ_JBGLYV010000201.1:0-3275 GCF_047304225.1 Pseudomonas sp. Pseusp3
CCCCCCCCCCCCCCCCCCCCCCCCCCCCCCCCCCCCCTCCTACAGGGTCAGAATTTGTTCAGAGGGATTTTCAGGTAAGTCACGCCATTGCCCTCGGCCGGCGGCAAATTCCCCGCCCGCACATTCACCTGGATCGCCGGCAGTAACAGCGTCGGCATGCCCAGCCCTGCATCACGTCGTGTGCGCATTTCCACGAACGCGGCTTCATCGATCCCGTCATGTATATGAATGTTGTTTTTGCGTTGTTCGCCGACGGTGGATTGGCACTGGGGGGAGCGGCCATTGGGCGGGTAGTCGTGGCAGACGAACAGCCGCACGCTGGCGGGGAAGGCCAGCAGTTTGTGGATCGAGGCGAACATCTGGTTGGCATTGCCGCCCGGGAAATCGCAGCGGGCGGTGCCGACGTCGGGCATGAACATCGTGTCGCCCACCAGAATCACATCGCTGTCGACCAGGTAAGCCATGTCCGCCGGGGTATGGCCGGGCACGTGCAGGGCGGTGGCCTTGAGGTTGCCGATCATGAACGATTCGTCGGGGGCGAACAGGTGATCGAACTGGGAGCCGTCGACGCGAAAGGAGGGTTCCAGATTGAACAGCGCCTTGAACACGTCCTGGACCTTGCTGATCGACTCGCCAATGGCGATCTTGCCACCCAGCTCCCGCCGCAGATAAGGCGCGGCGGACAGGTGATCGGCGTGGGCGTGGGTTTCCAGCAGCCATTGCACCTGCAGCTTGTGGGCACGAACGAAGTTGATGATTTTGTCAGCCTGGGTCGTCGCGGTACGCCCGGCGGCACCGTCGTAGTCGAGCACGGGGTCGACGATCGCACACTGCCCGCCATCGGCCTCGTAAACCACATAGCTGTAGGTCGAGGAGGCGGGGTCGAGGAAAGCTTCAATCAGCGCGGGCATGAACATGGACCTGTGCAGGGGTAGAAAAGTCAGTCGTGGGTTGCAACACTTTACATAAAAACATAATGTTCACAGCTTAAGTGACGTTGAAGGCATCCTGCAAATGCAATCCAGTCTGACCGAATGTGAAGTCGCCCAACTGCGCGCCTCGGCCTCCAAGGCCTGTGCGCTGCTCAAGGCCCTGGCCAATGAGGATCGCCTGTTGATCCTGTGCCAGCTGACCCAGGGTGAGCGCAACGTAGGCGAGCTGGAGAAAATGACCGGCGTGCGCCAACCGAGCCTGTCCCAGCAATTGGGGGTCCTGCGCGATGAAGGACTGGTCGCGACCCGTCGTGAAGGCAAGTACATTTTTTACGGTCTCGCCAGTCATGAAGTGATCCAGGTGATGAAAACCCTCTCCGGACTTTATTGCGGGGCGGTGTTTAAAAGCTGGATTCAACCCTGATCCTGTTCAACACCCCGAACCTGTGGGAGCGGGCTTGCTCGCGAAGACATAGTGTCAGTCGACACCTTCATTGGCTGACCCACCGCTTTCGCGAGCAAGCCCGCTCCCACAGTAGTTTTGTGTACTGACTAGAAAAATCCTTGCGTGCAGCAATAAGGAACAAGCAATGAACGATCAACACTGGGGCCCATCCATCAGTGCAGATATCGTGGTCATCGGCGGCGGCACGGCGGGCATCGGCCTTGTCGCCAGCCTGCTCAAGCGTAGCCCGCATCTGAACGTCACCGTGATCGAACCCAGCCCCCGGCACTTCTATCAACCGGCCTGGACGCTGGTCGGCGGTGGTGCATTCAACGTGGAAAACACCGTGCGGCCGACAGCGTCGGTGATGCCGCGCGGGGCCAATTGGGTGCAGGCTGCCGTGACCGGCATCGATCCTGACAAACGCCAACTCACCCTCAGTGACGCGCGCACGGTCAGCTATCTCAATCTGGTCGTCTGCCCCGGCCTGCGCCTGGCCTGGGAGAAAATCGAAGGTCTGGAGGAAACCCTCGGCCAGCATGGCGTGACCTCGAATTACAGCTATCAGCACGCGACCTACACCTGGGATCAGGTGCAGAAATTGCGCGGCGGCAAGGTGCTGTTCACTCAGCCGGCCATGCCGATCAAATGCGCGGGAGCGCCACAAAAGGCGCTGTACCTGTCCTGCGATCACTGGAACAGGACCGGTGTGCTGAACAACATTGACGTCGAATTCAACCTGGCCGGCGCGGCGCTGTTTGGTGTGGCGACGTTTGTCCCGCCGCTGATGAAGTACATCGAGAAGTACAAGGCCCGGTTGGCGTTCAACTCGAATCTGGTCAAGGTCGACGGCCCGGCGAAAACCGCATGGTTCGAGGTCAGGGATGCCGATGGCAATGTCACCCGTCAGGCAAAAGCCTTTGACCTGCTGCATGTCGTACCGCCCCAGGTCTCCCCGGATTTCATCGCCCGCAGCGCGCTGGCCGACACCGCTGGCTGGTGCGAGGTCGATCCGCACAGCCTGCAGCATCCGCGTTATCCCGACGTCTTCGCGCTGGGTGATATCTGCGGCACCACGAATGCAAAAACCGCAGCTGCGGTGCGCAAGCAGATCGTGGTGGTGGCCGAAAACCTGCTGGCCTTGCGCAAGCAACAACCGCTGCCGCTGAAGTACGACGGCTATGGCTCCTGTCCGCTGACGGTGGAGAAGGGCAAGGTGATCCTTGCCGAGTTCGGTTATGCGGGCAAGTTGCTGCCGACCTTTCCCCTTGACCCGACGACCCCGCGCCGCTCGGCGTGGTGGCTGAAGGCGACACTGCTACCGTGGTTCTACTGGAACGGTATGCTCAAGGGCCGTGAGTGGCTGACGCGTGTGTCCAGGGTCGACTGAGAACTCCCTATGTTGCTGGCAAGTCTGTTTGGCGTAGTAATGGGGTTGGTGCTCGGCTTGACTGGCGCCGGCGGCGGTATCCTTGCGGTCCCGGCGCTGGTGTTGGGGTTGGGCTGGAGCATGACCCAGGCCGCTCCGGTGGCGTTGTTCGCGGTGGGCAGTGCTGCAGCGGTCGGCGCCATCGATGGATTGCGCCATGGCCTGGTGCGTTATCGCGCGGCGTTGTTGATCGCAGCACTCGGTGCGGTGTTTTCGCCGGTGGGCATCTACTTCGCCCATCAGTTGCCGGAAAAAATCCTGATGATCCTGTTCAGCCTGTTGATGGTCATGGTGGCCTGGCGGATGTTGCGCCGTGAACGCAAGGATGACGGCCCGAGCGATCATGGGCACGCCAACTGGGGCCAGAAGAACTGCATGCTCGATCAACAGACCGGGCGCTTTTCCTGGACCGCCAAATGCACCGCGACCCTCGCCGCACTCGGTGCGGTGACGGGGGTGGTGTCGGGGT
>NZ_JBGLYV010000202.1:0-3225 GCF_047304225.1 Pseudomonas sp. Pseusp3
AACCGGCCGTGCCAACCCCCGCCCAACCCCGCCAACCACCAAAGCCTCCTAAACCGCCCGCCCCAGCATTCACCCTGAAATGGCAAAATCTTCAAGATTGCCGCCGCCCCCGAGGCCCCTGCCGACAGCGGCGAAACCCAGGCGTCGCTGGACGCCGCCCTGGACGACCTGATCGGTTACGCCATGCGCCGGGCGCAGTTGAAACTGTTCCAGAACCTGATTGGCCGGCTCTCGACCCACGACTTGCGCCCGGCGCAGTTCTCGGCCCTGGCGATCATCGACCAGAACCCCGGGCTGATGCAGGCCGACCTGGCCAAGGCGCTGGCCATCGAGCCGCCGCAAGTGGTGCCGCTGCTGAACAAACTGGAAAGCCGGGCGCTGGCGGTGCGGGTGCGCTGCAAACCGGACAAGCGCTCCTACGGGATTTTTCTCAGCAAGACCGGCGAAGCCCTGCTCAAGGAGCTGAAACTGATCGCTGCCGAGAGCGACATGGATGCCACGTCCGCCCTCGACAGCCAGGAGCGCGAAGAGCTGCTCAGGCTGCTGAAGAAGGTCTATCAGGCCTGAAACGACTTACCAGATCGGCACGGTGTAGAGCACCAGAAAGCGGGTCTGGTTTTCATCGCGAAACGCCGCGCCGGCGGGGAAGTCATTGCGATAGATCGACTTGCGCGCCATCAGCCCGACGTTCTTCAGCGGGCCACTCTGGATCACATACCCCAGTTCCATCTGGAACTCCCGCTCCTTGCGGTCGTCGGCATTCAGCGCCGCCAGTTCGATATGGTCCCCGCGCACATAACGCAACCGGCTCTTCAGGCCGGGTACCCCGGCAGCGGCAAAGTCATAGTCGTAGATCGCCTGCCAGGTCCGCTCTTTGGCATTGAGAAAGTCCGAACTCATGGTCAACTCGCTCATGCCCATCAACTCGGTGCCCGACACATAAGGCGTCGCGGTATCGCCGCTGGCGTGCATATAGCCCAGGCTCAGGCGATGGCCGCCAAAGCGATAGCCGAGCAGCGCCGAGAGGTTGCGGTTGTCCACCTTGCCGGCCTTGGCGCTGCCGTCCTCGTCACTGAAAAAACTGCGCAAGTCAGTGGTCAGTATGCCCTCGCCTACCTGAAGATTGTGCAGCAGCGCCAGGGTGTTCTGCTGATACAAGTCCGCCACTTCAGCGTGATAGGCACGCAGGCTCAGATCCTTGTTCACCTGGTAATCACCGCCGACATAGGCCATGTGCGATGAGGTGGCCGCGCCGTTGAAACGCCGGTTCGGCGAGGCAATGCTCATCGGCTGATAGTCGGTGGAGTCACGCTTGTTGATGCGGTCGATGTAGCCGGTGTTGAAGGTCAGTCCGTCGATGTCCTTCGAACTGAGCGTGGTGCCGCGAAACGTCTGCGGCAGCAGCCGTGACGGACTGGCGAAAGCGAACGGCAGGAAGATCGACACATCACCGGTCTTCACCGTGGTCTGGGCAAAGCGCATCTTGGCGGTCATGGCCAGGCGCGAATACTCGTCCGCCGCGCGCTTGTCGCTGGCGGACACCGGCAACAACTCAGTGCCGCTGCGGTCCGGCGACGAGTCCAGCTTGACCCCCATCAAGCCGCGGGCGTCGAGGCCGAAACCGACGGTACCCGGGGTAAAGCCCGACTCCACATTCATGATGAAACCCTGGGCCCATTCCCGGGCCGCGGTTTTCGCCCCGTCGTCCTTGTAGTCCCGATCCAGGTAGTAATTGCGCAGGGTCAAGGTGCCGTGGCTGTCATCGATGAAGCCTTCGGCCAGCGCCGGAGTGGCAATCACACTCAAGCCCAACAGGGCCAGGCGACGTGCGCGAACAGGTAAAGATGAGGTCGCCGCAAGGGCGTCCCGAGGGAGGTTTGGCATGTTCGATGTCCACTTTTTGTTGTTGTTTTTGAACGGGATCGTCGGGGTTTCCCCAAGGATCTCCGGCCAGAGAATGGAAACGCCTGAAGGTGGCGTCAACCCACAATGACCGATAAACGAACATTAATATTATTATCTATATTTTAAATTCATCCTCAACCTTATGCCATCACATTGATTTAAATGAATTTAATTGAGTTTTTAAGCAAAAAACCTTGCCTGTTCATTTATTGGTTATCTTTGTTAATCTTAATTCCAGCCTGTTATCGCCTGCTGCGAACAGGCTCGCGTTCCCCCCTCAGCCCCCAACAAAAACAATAACGAGGTTCGCCATGGACACCCCATCACGTCGCACGACGCTGACCATTGCCCTGTGTTTTATCGTTGCACTGATCGAAGGCTTCGACCTGCAAGCCGCCGGCACTGCCGCCGCGGGCCTGCGCCAGACCTTTGCCCTGGATCCGAAAATGATGGGCTGGGTATTCAGCGCCGGCATCATCGGTTTGCTGCCGGGCGCCTTCTTCGGCGGCTGGATTGCCGATCGCATCGGCCGCAAGAAAATCCTCATCAGCGCCGTGCTGCTGTTTGGCCTGTTCTCCCTCAGCACCGCCTACGTCAGCAGTTTTTCCAGCCTGCTGCTGGCGCGCTTCATGACCGGCCTGGGCCTGGGCGCCGCCCTGCCCAACCTGATTGCCTTGTGTGCCGAAGCCGTGGGTGAGCAACGTCGCGGTACTGCGATCAGCATCATGTATGCCGGCGTGCCGTTGGGCGGCGCACTGGCGGCGGTGGTCGCCATGCTCTTCACCGAGCATTGGCAGACGACCTTCATCATCGGCGGTCTCGCGCCCTTGCTGGTGGTGCCACTGATGGTCCTGCTGCTGCCCGAGTCCAGCGCCTTTCGCCAGCAACAAGGCAGCGTCAACCTGGCGCGCACTTCAACCGGCCAGGCGCTGTTCGGTGAAGATCGGGCCCGCGTCACCCTGGCGTTGTGGCTGAGCTACTTCTTCACCCTGACCGTGATGTACATGCTGCTCAACTGGCTGCCATCGCTGTTGCCGGAACAGGGTTTCAGCAAACCCCAGGCGGGCCTGGTGCAGATGCTGTTCAACATCGGCGGCGCCCTCGGTTCCCTGCTCGGCGGGCTGCTGCTGGATCGCTGCAACGGCATCAAAGTGGTGCTGTTTGTCTACGCCGGGTTGCTGGCGGCGCTGGCCGGGGTCGGCCTGTCGGTGGGCATCGTCCCCATGGCCATCGCCGGTTTTTCCGCCGGGTTGTTTGTAATGGCCGCGCAGCTGGTGCTTTACGCCCTGGCACCGCCGTCGTACCCGACCTCGGTGCGCG
>NZ_JBGLYV010000203.1:0-2972 GCF_047304225.1 Pseudomonas sp. Pseusp3
GGGTTAGTCGACGGCTTTGACCATGTCTTCGATGACCTTTTTAGCGTCGCCGAACACCATCATGGTTTTGTCCAGGTAGAACAGCTCGTTGTCCAGGCCGGCATAGCCGCTGGCCATCGAGCGCTTGTTGACGATGATGGTCTTGGCCTTGAAGGCTTCGAGGATCGGCATGCCGGCAATCGGCGATTTCGGATCGTTCTTCGCCGCCGGGTTGACCACGTCGTTGGCGCCCAACACCAGCACCACGTCGGCCTGACCGAACTCGGAGTTGATGTCTTCCATCTCGAACACCTGGTCGTAAGGCACTTCCGCCTCGGCCAGCAACACGTTCATGTGCCCTGGCATACGCCCGGCCACCGGGTGGATCGCATACTTCACGGTCACGCCGCGATGGGTCAGCTTCTCGGTCAGTTCCTTCAGTGCATGCTGGGCCCGGGCTACCGCCAGGCCGTAGCCTGGAACGATGATCACGGTATCGGCGTTGGTCAGCAGGAAGGTGGCGTCGTCGGCCGAACCGGATTTTACCGGGCGGGCCTCCTTGGCGCCTGCCGGACCTGCGTCCGCCGTATTGCCGAAACCGCCGAGCAGTACGTTAAAGAAGGAGCGGTTCATCGCCTTGCACATGATGTACGAGAGGATCGCACCGGACGAACCGACCAGCGAGCCGGCGATGATCAGCATCGAGTTGTTCAGCGAGAAGCCGATGCCCGCCGCTGCCCAGCCGGAGTAGCTGTTGAGCATCGACACGACCACGGGCATGTCGGCACCGCCGATCGGGATGATGATCAGCACGCCGAGCACGAAGGCCAGCGCCAGCATCACGCCGAAAGCGGTGAGGTCGCCGGTGAGCATGAACGTCACGCCCAGGCCCAGTGTGGCGAGGCCCATCAGCAGGTTCAGCTTGTGCTGTCCGCCGAACTGTACCGGTGCGCCCTGGAACAGGCGGAACTTGTACTTGCCGGAAAGCTTTCCGAACGCGATCACCGAACCGGAGAAGGTAATTGCACCGATGGCGGCACCGAGGAACAGCTCCAGGCGGTTACCGGCCGGGATCGCGTCACCGAGTTGCTGGACGATGCCCAGCGACTGTGGCTCGACCACGGCAGCCACGGCGATGAACACCGCGGCCAGGCCGATCATGCTGTGCATGAAGGCGACCAGCTCGGGCATCTTGGTCATTTCGACGCGTTTGGCCATGATCGAGCCGACAGTGCCGCCGATCAGCAGGCCGACGATCACGTAGACGATGCCGTCGTGAGCCAGTTCGGCACCTAATTTATAGATCAGGCCGACCGTGGTGAGGATCGCCAGGCCCATGCCGAGCATGCCGAACAGGTTGCCGCGCCGCGACGTGGTCGGGTGCGACAGGCCCTTGAGCGCCTGGATGAAGCAGACCGAGGCGATCAAATACAGGGAAGTTACCAGGTTCATGCTCATGCTTGCTGCACCTCAGCCTTGATTGCTTCGGCCTTGGCTGCCGGAGCTTTTGCTGGAGCCGCTTTTTTCTTGAACATTTCCAGCATGCGGCGGGTCACCAGGAAGCCACCAAACACGTTGACCGCGGCCAGGGCCACAGCCAGGGTGCCCATGGTCTTGCCCAACGGCGTCACGGTGAGAGCGGCGGCGAGCATCGCGCCGACGATCACGATGGCGGAGATGGCGTTGGTGACCGCCATCAGTGGCGTGTGCAGTGCAGGTGTAACGTTCCAGACCACGTGGTAGCCGACGTAGATGGCCAGCACGAAGATGATCAGGTTGTAGATACCGTGAGAGATCAGCATGTCTTCCATTGTTTTTATCCTCAGCCGTTCTTGCGCACGATCTGGCCGTCGCGGCACATCAGGCACGCGGCGACGATATCGTCTTCAAGGTTGATCACCAGTTGTCCTTCTTTATCGAACAACAGTTTCATGAAGTCCAGCAGGTTGCGGGCATACAGCGCCGAAGCATCGGCCGCCACGGCGCCAGCCAGGTTGGTCGGGCCAACGATGGTCACGCCATTTTCGATGACCACCTGATCGGCCACGGTCAGCGGGCAGTTACCGCCCTGGGCTGCCGCGAGGTCGATGACCACCGAACCCGGTTTCATCTGGGCCACGGTTTCCGCGCTAAGTAGCGTCGGTGCCTTGCGGCCCGGAATCAGTGCGGTGGTGATGACGATGTCAGCCTGCTTGGCGCGTTCGTGCACGGCCGCGGCCTGGCGCTGCATCCAGCTGGCCGGCATTGGGCGGGCGTAACCGCCGACACCCACGGCGCATTCACGCTCTTCGTCGGTCTCGTAAGGCACGTCGACGAACTTGGCGCCGAGGGATTCGATCTGCTCTTTTACCGCCGGACGCACGTCAGACGCTTCGATCACCGCACCCAGGCGCTTCGCGGTAGCGATAGCCTGCAAACCGGCCACACCGGCACCGAGAATCAGCACGCGCGCCGCTTTCACGGTGCCCGCAGCGGTCATCAGCATGGGCATGAAGCGCGGATAGTAGTGCGCGGCCAGCAACACGGCTTTATAGCCGGCGATGTTGGCTTGCGAGGACAGCACATCCAGGCTTTGGGCGCGGGAGGTGCGAGGCGCCGCCTCCAGGGCAAAGGCGGTAATCCCGCACTCGGCCAGCTTGGCGATGGTTTCGTTGCTGAACGGGTTGAGCATCCCCACCACAACGGTGCCGCTTTTAATCAGCGCCAGCTCGCTGTCGCTGGGCGCGACCACCTTCAAAATCAGCTCTGCGCCAAACGCGTCATTGGCGCTGCCAATGGTTGCGCCTGCCGCTGCATAGGCACTGTCGACAACGCTGGCGTTTACGCCGGCGCCGCTTTGTACAGTGACCTTATGACCCTGGCTGATCAGCTTCTTGATGGTTTCCGGGGTTGCAGCAACCCGTGTTTCACCGGTCTGGGTTTCGAGAGGAACACCAATGTGCACGTCAAATCTCCTGCGTGATCTTATTGAGTAAACCCATGCACTACGGATG
>NZ_JBGLYV010000204.1:0-2912 GCF_047304225.1 Pseudomonas sp. Pseusp3
GAGGTCCTGGTCAGTACCGTCGCAGGAGGGCGGGACAGTAGAGGGAGGGGAGGGCAATGGAAGCCCTCCCTTTCTCCTTCCATTCAATTGCCCGTCAGGTATCGGGGTGCCAGCAGCGTACTGGCGCTCGTCAAAGCAGGTTGGAACCGAACTGCGAAATCAAAAAAACCAATGGAAAAAGGAAACCCGGCCTTGAACATTTCAGCCATCTGCCTCTTGAGCAGCCTGTTGGTTGCGGTCGCGGCTTCTGCTACCGGGGTTACTTCGGTCTTCGACCTGGGCTTCACCAGGTCAGCCACGGAAACGCTGAAAAAGCTGGATATCAACGACGCTTTTATTATCGCCGTCTCAAGTCCTGCTGCATTTACCTTCTGCCGAAAAGGATCGTCAACGCTCTGGAAGTATCAGGCACTGGATCTGGAGCAACAAGCTGCAATCCAGGTCGGCCAAAAGAAGTCCTTGACGGACTATCAGCGAATTACCGTTACGCAAGTCGATAGCGTTGCCTGCAAACAGGATCACCTGGCGCCATTGGTTAAACCGGCTATCAGGCGTGGACTTGTCCTCGGCCTGATCACCCTGTTTCTGCTGGTCGGCCTCCTGTATACCTACCGGGCAATCATGCATTGCCGTTATGACCAGACCGGTTTTTCGAAGCCCGGCTTGCAGCGATTGGGAGATTCCCGGTTTGCGTACAACTCAACGGTGATGGCGTTGGCCGCGTGGGGTATCGCTGTAGCTACGGCATTTGTTTACTTCGGATTTTGAGCACGCCGCGCAACCAGCAAGTGCAGTCGTGAGTTGCTTCCGGTATTAATCTGGATTTTCGTAATGCAGTTTGTGCTGCCTTGGTGAACCAAACCACCACATCGCTGATGTACTTGATTGATACCCTGATAGTTTCAATTAATCCTGCGTTGCTGCCGGCTTGAAAAGGGTCGCCGGGTTATCGTGGAGTATGCAGTTGGTATTTGTTGTGGATGAGAGCCGCTCGCTATTGCGCGAGTTATGGGATGTATAACAACTGGTGGATCCAATATGCAGTCGTCGAAGTGCATGTAATCAATCAGCCCAGCTGTCGCGGGGAATAGCGGGGAAGTTTGCTTGTTACTGTCACTTCAGTTGCACTTGCGCTACGACACCGTTTGTCGGTGGCTTGTTCGAAAAATGAACATTGGAGCGTCTGGGGCCTCTGATTCTTCAGCGTGTCAGCCATGACCTGCTCGCGAAATTGCTAAAAAGAAGTGGAAATCGAATCTCAAATGCAGTGAGTGCAAATGGGGGGTATCTGAAGTTCAGGGAGGTAATAAACAAGCCGGTCATTGATTTGCCAAACGAATCAATGAGGTTAACAGTGCCGAGTCGATGATTTGGCTTATCTTGTAGAAGTAAGGTCGCACAGGGTTTTTATGTTTAAGAATCTTGTTAAAAAGTCGATCTGTACTGTCGAATAAGGTGGAGAAATTACCGTGGCGATAAATACAATTATGAGTCTGCTGGGGAATAAAGAATTCCTGGAGTTTTTGCGTCTGGGTGTTGTTTACGTTCATTTGGTGGCGTGTTGTGTAGCCATTGGTCTGGTGTTGACCAGTGATGTCGCGATGGTTAAAGATCTTTTAAGGCGGAAGGTGCTCACTGAGCATGATAATGCTCACATGGAAAGTCTCCAAAAGTCTGTGGTCGTTGCACTAATAGCTTTGTGGATAACGGGGATCGCTGTCGTCGGTATTGATTACCAGGATAAAGGTGTCGAATACTTCATGAATCCAAAGCTTCAAGCCAAAGTGATTATTGTCGCGTTGCTGAGTTACAACGGCGTCCTGTTGCATCGCATGGTACTGCCGGCACTGCAAAAGGCAGGCTCCTTGCTCAACCTCGGATTCAGTGCACGGATGCTGGCGTTGGCCTGCGGTTCGTTGTCCGCCGTGTCCTGGATGTATGCCGCCATGCTGGGTGTCGGGCGCCCTTTGGCCTGGAAATTTTCCCTTTCCGAACTGTTGATGGCGTATCCGGTACTGATTGTGCTCGGGTTCCTGGCGATGCTGGTGCTGACCCAGCGAGCGAAACAACAGGACGTCTACGTTGCGCCTCAGCGAACAGTGGCAGGCGCATGCTAAGCCGGTTCTGCGGGTAAATCCTGCGGGCTTGCCCAGAGCCCGAGAGGTGGCGATTTTCCTGGTGCAGGTTTCAACCCGGACCTGCACCGCAAGGCCCTTTTGTTTTGAGTCTGTCCCGTCCTGAAGAAGTGAGCCTCGGTGTTACCAACCCCCACCGGTGTAGCGTAAAACCACGCTCAGGTAACAATCACCTCGTCCTCAAAAAATCCCCTCGAAAATTTCACCAACGCCAGAGCCCTTGATTCTGGCGCTCTCCAGCCCTTCCGAATTTTTCTTGAATGCCTGTCCAACAAGTTGGCCGCTTGATTGCATATGATTGTATGTACAAGTAAATGCGTGTGCGTATGAGTCCTTTGAGGCTCTCCGCGACAGCCACTGATTCGCTTGTCGCGCAACGATGCGCACAGGCTGGCTTGCCCACTGCCTGGGTTGGCTTGAATTGATCGCTTAAGCGTCTTTTTCGTGACTGACAGTAAACCTGCAACGTTTCGTGACTCGTCGATGCCGGTTACCCGATTGCAATTGAATGTGCCAAAGCGCAGGGCTTGAGCCTGCCAATGATTACCCCGGTTATAGGAGCCTGAAAATGCACACACTGAACCTGATCCCCGGCCAACTGAGCCTGACCCAACTGCGTGACGTCTATCAGCAGCCGGTGAAACTGACCCTCGACCACAGCGCTGCGGCCCAGATCGAGGCCAGCGTGGCCTGCGTGGAGCAGATCCTCGCCGAGAACCGCACCGCCTACGGGATCAACACCGGTTTCGGCCTGCTGGCCTCGACCCGCATCGCCAG
>NZ_JBGLYV010000205.1:0-2782 GCF_047304225.1 Pseudomonas sp. Pseusp3
GGCGGTCTGTCAGCCAACAAAAACTTCGACTGACAGACCGCCTTCGCGAGCAAGCCCGCTCCCACACTGGTTCTTCGGTGTATTTGAAATCTGCGCGCGAATCACTCCCGCGACTCAACCCCCAACTCATCCCACACCGACTCGGCCAGGTGGAACGTCGCATTGGCTGCCGGAATCCCGCAATAGATCGCACTCTGCATGATCACTTCCTTGATCTCTCCACGGCTGACACCGTTGTTTGCGGCAGCGCGCAGGTGCAGTTTGAGTTCACCCTCGCGGTTCATGCCGATCAGCATGGCGATGGTGATCAGGCTGCGGGTGTGGCGCGGCAGGCCCTCGCGGGTCCAGATGTCGCCCCAGGCGTGGCGGGTGATCATCTCCTGAAACTCCGAGTTGAACTCGGTCAGGGTGGTCAGGCTGCGGTCGACATGAGCGTCGCCCAGTACCGCGCGACGGACTTTCATGCCTTCGTCGTAACGTTGTTTCTCGTCCACGGAATTTCCCTCAACGAGCCTTCAAAAAGGCCAGAACGCGTTCGCTGAAATCAGCGCCGGCCTGCACGTTGGACAGGTGCGCGGCATAGAACTCGGCGTACTCGGCGCCCGGCACGTGCTCCTGAATGAAACGCCCACCCGACGGCGGCGTGACCGCATCCTGAGTGCCGGCGATCACCAGCAGCGGCGCCTTGATCGAGGACAACTGATCGCGGAAATCGGCATCGCGCACAGCTGCGCAATTGGCCGCATAACCTTCAGGCGAAGTCGCCGCCAACATGTCGGTAATCTGCTTGGCCGCCGCCGGGTTGGCTGCCGAGAAGTCCGGGGTGAACCAGCGGGCAATCGACGCATCGCGCAGGGCGACCATGGCCGCCTGACCGTCACGCAGCACCATTTCGATACGCGGGTTCCATACCGATGGATCGCCGATTTTCGCTGCGGTGTTGCACACCACCAGCTTGTTCAGGCGCTCGCCGGCATTGATCCCCAGCCACTGGCCGATCAGCCCGCCCATGGACAGACCGCAGAAATGCGCGCGCTCAATGTGCAAGGCATCCAGCAACGCCAGCACGTCGCGGCCCAGTTGCTCGATGCTGTATGGCCCAGGTGTCACCAAGGATTTGCCGTGACCACGGGTGTCGAAACGCAGCACGCGAAAATGCTCGGTGAACGCTGCAATTTGCGCATCCCACATGTGCAGGTCCGTGCCCAGGGAGTTGGACAGCACCAGCACCGGCGCATCGACCGGTCCTTCAATTTGATAATGCAGTTCGCCCTCGGCGAGTTGTACAAAAGCCACAGCAGTCTCCTTCAGGCAGTCAATGCAGAATGTTCAGCCACCGCCCGCTCGACCCAGGTTTTGGCCTGACCGAGGTAATGGGCGGGGTCCAGCAGATGATCGAGTTCTTTCGCCGACAGTTCGGCGGTTACTTGCGGCTCGTCGCCGAGTACCGCACGCAGGTGACGTTGTTCGGCCACGGCGCGTTTGCAGCATTGCTCCAGCAGATGGTGTGCGGTGTCGCGCCCAACCCGTTGCGCCAGGACGATACTCACTGCTTCGGCGAGTACCAGCCCCTGGGTCAGGTCGAGGTTGCGAGCCATGCGCCCGGCATCCACTTCCAGGCCTTGAGCGATCAACAACGCCTGCTGCAGGCTGCCCGACACCAGGCAGCAGATTTCCGGGAGGGTTTCCCACTCGGCATGCCACAGGCCGAGGCTGCGCTCGTGTTCCTGGGGCATGGCGCTGAACAGCGTCGAAAGCAAACCGGGTACGCGAGTCGCCGCGCCGATCAGCACCGCCGCGCCCACCGGATTGCGTTTGTGCGGCATGGTCGAGGAACCGCCCTTGCCCGGTGCCGAGGGTTCGAACACTTCGGCGGCCTCGGTTTGCATCAGCAGGCTGATGTCGCGACCGAGTTTGCCGAGACTGCCGGCGATCAGTCCGAGTGCCGCCCCAAACTCCACCACGCGGTCACGCTGGGTGTGCCATGGCTGATCGGGCAAGGTCAGTTGCAGCTCTTCGGCCAGCGCCCGGGCAATCGGCATGGCCTGTTCACCAAGGGCCGCCAGGGTCCCGGATGCACCACCGAATTGCAGTACCAGCAGTCGTGGCTTGAGTTCCGCCAGGCGTTGGCGACTGCGCGTCACCGCCCCCAGCCAGCCGGCGATCTTCATGCCGAGGGTAACGGGCGTTGCGTGTTGCAACCAGGTGCGCCCGGCCAGCGGCGTGGCCGCATAGCGTTGGGCCTGCGTCGCAAGGGTCTGGCCCAGTTGCGCCAGATCGCTTTCGATCAGTTCCAGTGCACGGCGCAGTTGCAACACCAGGCCGCTGTCCATCACATCCTGACTGGTCGCGCCCAGATGCACATAACGTTCGGCTTCGGCATCGGTGGCCGCGATCTGCTTGCCCAGCGCCTTGACCAACGGAATCGCCGAGTTACCCGCCGTGGCAATCGCCTCGCCCAACGCCGCAAAATCGTAAAGTCCGGCGCTGCAAGCCGCTTCAATCGGCGCAACAGCACTCGACGGAATCAACCCGACCCGCGCTTCGGCCCGGGCCAGTGCCGCTTCGAAATCGAGCATGGCCTGGACCCGGCCCTGATCGCAGAACACGTCGCGCATATCGCGGGCAGTGAAATAGGCATCGAACAATTGATTGCCCGGTCGCTGGTTCATAAACAATTCCTGGAGGGGCGGGGGGGGGCGCCCCGCCCCCCCCCAAAAAAAAAAAAAAAATTAGAAGAGGGCAGAGGGGGGGGGGGGGGCGCCCGGGCCAACAAACCACC
>NZ_JBGLYV010000206.1:0-2741 GCF_047304225.1 Pseudomonas sp. Pseusp3
GCCTTGCGCGGTGCCGGCCGCCGTGAAACGGCCGGGCTGGCTGCTGACTGAACCGCTGGCCGTGCATCAGGGCTCGGCGCGCATCCTCATGGGGCCGGAGCGTATCGAGTCCGGCTGGTGGGACGGTGACGACGTACGTCGTGACTATTACCTGATCGAAACCCGTGCCGGCCAACAGGGCTGGGCCTACCGGGCGGTCGGTGAGGACGGCCCGTTGTGGCTGCAGGGCTGGTTCGCATGAGCATCGAATATGCCGAATTGCACTGCCTGTCGAACTTCAGCTTCCAGCGCGGGGCTTCCAGCGCCCTCGAGCTGTTCCAGCGTGCGAAAGAACAGGGTTATCAAGCCCTGGCGATGACCGACGAGTGTACCCTGGCGGGCATCGTTCGCGCCTGGCAAGCGGCGAAGTCCGTGGAGTTGCCGCTGATCATCGGCAGTGAAATACGCATCGAGAACGGTCCGAAGCTGGTGCTGCTGGTGGAGAACCCCGAGGGCTATCAGGCGCTGTGCCGATTGATCACCCACGCCCGGCGGCGCACGCAGAAAGGCCAGTATCAGGTGCTGCGCGAGGACTTCAGCGAACCGTTGCCGGGGCTGTTGGCGTTGTGGGTGCCGGACGCGGTGGATGACTTCGAACAGGGCTGCTGGCTGAAGCAGGTTTTCGCCGAACGCCTGTGGCTGGCGGTGCAACTGCACCGCGGTCAGGACGATACCCAGCGTTTGAATAATCTGTTGACCCTGTCCAGGGAGCTGCGGATTCCCCCAGTGGCCAGCGGCGATGTGCACATGCACGCTCGCGGCCGGCGCGCCTTGCAGGACACCATGACGGCGATCCGTCATCACCTGCCGGTGGCCGATGCCGGGTTGCGCCTGCATCCCAACGGCGAACGCCATCTGCGCAGCCTCGACGTGCTGCAGGCGCTTTATCCGCCAGAGTTGCTGGCAGAAACGCTGACCATTGCCCGGCGCTGTACCTTTGATCTCGGCCAATTGCGTTATCAATATCCCCGCGAACTGGTACCGCAAGGGCACAGCGCGGAATCCTGGCTGCGGGAGTTGACCGAGCGCGGCATTCGCGAGCGATGGCCCGACGGTGCAAGCGACAAGGTTCGCGGGCTGATCGACAAGGAGCTCGGGCTGATCGCCGAGCTGGGTTATGAAAGCTATTTCCTGACCGTTCAGGACATCGTCGCCTTCGCCCGGCGCGAGAAGATTCTCTGCCAGGGCCGAGGCTCGGCGGCCAACTCGGCGGTGTGTTTCGCCCTGGGCATCACCGAGATCGACCCCGAGCGAATGAACATGCTGTTTGAACGATTTCTCTCCAGGGAGCGCAACGAGCCGCCGGATATCGATGTGGACTTCGAGCACGAACGCCGCGAAGAAGTCTTGCAGTACGTGTTCCAGCGCTATGGTCGAACCCGTGCGGCACTGACGGCCGTGGTCAGTACTTACCATGCAGCCGGTGCAGTGCGTGACGTGGCCAAGGCGTTGGGGCTGCCACCAGACCAGATCAATGCCCTGGCCGATTGCTGTGGTCACTGGAGTGATGAAACACCGCCCGTGGAGCGCCTGCGTGAAGGCGGTTTCGACCCCGAAAGCCCGGTGCTGCGCCGGGTACTGAGTTTGACCCGGCAACTGATCGGGTTCCCCCGGCACCTGTCCCAGCACCCCGGCGGCTTCGTCATTTCCGAGCAGCCGCTGGACCACCTCGTGCCGGTGGAAAACGCCGCGATGGCCGAGCGCACCATCATCCAGTGGGACAAGGACGATCTGGACGCGGTCGGTCTACTGAAGGTCGATATCCTCGCTCTGGGCATGCTCAGTGCGATACGCCGTTGCTTTGATCTGTTGCGCCGTCATCGCAATCTGGATTTGAGTCTGGCGACGGTCCCCTCTGAAGACTCGCAAACCTACGACATGATCGGCCGCGCCGACACCATCGGCGTGTTCCAGATCGAATCCCGGGCGCAAATGTCGATGCTGCCCAGGCTCAAGCCCCGCAAGTTCTATGACCTGGTGATCGAGGTGGCCATCGTTCGCCCCGGACCTATTCAGGGCGGCATGGTGCATCCCTATCTGCGGCGACGAAACAAGGAAGAACTCGAAAGCTACCCCTCCGAAGAGTTGCGCGAGGTGTTGAAACGCACACTGGGTGTACCGCTGTTTCAGGAACAAGTGATGCAGATCGCCATCGTCGCCGCCGACTACAGCCCCGGCGAGGCCGATCAGTTGCGCCGCTCCATGGCCGCCTGGAAGCGCCATGGCGGGCTGGAACCGCACAAGGATCGACTGGCCGCCGGCATGAAAAAAAAGGGCTACACGCCGGAGTTTGCCGCGCAGATCTTCGAGCAGATCAAGGGCTTTGGCAGCTACGGTTTTCCCGAGTCCCACGCCGCCAGTTTTGCTTTGCTGACTTATGCCAGTTGCTGGTTGAAATGCCATGAGCCGGCGGCCTTCGCCTGTGCCCTGATCAACAGTTGGCCGATGGGGTTCTACAGCCCGGACCAGATTCTGCAGGACGTTCGCCGTCATCATTTGCAGGTTCGCCCGGTGGACGTGCGCGCCAGTGACTGGGATTGCAGCCTGGAACCGGTCAGTGGTGCGCAGCCGGCGATTCGCCTGGGCATGCGCATGATCAAGGGCTTTCGTGAGGACGATGCGCGGCGCATCGAGGCGGCCCGCTCGAAAGGCGCGTTTGCCGACATCGCCGACCTCGGCGAACGGGCGCGACTCGATGCCCG
>NZ_JBGLYV010000207.1:0-2732 GCF_047304225.1 Pseudomonas sp. Pseusp3
CGGTTGAACCCACCTGTAGGAGCGAGCTTGCTCGCGATGGTCGATAACGATAACGCGTGCTTTCTGAATGCACGCGGTGTTCTCGAGTCCATCGCGAGCAGGGCTCGCTCCTACAGGGTACTGGTCAAATTAGTGGCTAATAGCTATAACTCAACTCATGGCCAAAGGGCTTTCCCGCACCTGGCGTTTTGAGTTTGCGTTTTATGTCGTTGCACGCCGTGCGCCCAAAAATCCTGGGGTTTATCAGCGAAGATGTCTCGGCCTGGCTGATCGCGCTGCTGGTGTTACTTGTCGGCGGGGTGCTCACTGGGTTGTTGGCGTGGTCGACGCTGAATCTGTTTCACCATCAATTGCGGCAACGCTTTCAACTGCTGGCCAGTGAGCGTTACAGTCGTATCGAAGAGCGTTTCGAAGATCAGGAGCAGCGCCTCGATGGCCTGCGCCGTTTTTTCGCCAATTCCGATTCGGTTTCCCGAGCCGAATTCGACGGTTATACCCAGCCTTTGCTGCTGCGAACCCAAGCCTATTCCTACGCGGAACGGGTCACCAGCGAGCAGCGGGCGGCGTTCGAGCGCCGTGTGCGTGACGAAGGCTTGAGTAACTTCTCCCTGCGCGAACTCGATGCCGACGGTCAGCTGAAACTGGCGGGCGAACGCGACGAGTACGTGGTGGTGCTCTATAGCCAGACCCAAAGCAAACTCGGTTCTCCCCTCGGTTACGACTTGCTGGCCCAGCCGCTACGGCGCGCCACGCTTGATCGGGCTGATCAGCATGCCGGTATGGCAGTGTCGCAACCGATGCATCTGGTGAATATCGAGCCGGCTTATGCACGGGGGGTGCTGCTGGTCGCGCCGGTCATGCAGCGCAACAGTCAATACCACAAGGCCACGAAGCCCTACGGTTATGTCATGGCCGTGATCAGCATGCGCCAGTTGCTGGCGGACGGACTGCCTGAAGCGAGCCGCGATTATCTATCGGTGCGCATCCTCGATTTGTCGACCGACGACCAGCATGAAGTGCTGTTCGAGTCGCCCAACCCGCCGGCCATCAGCGAGTTGTCCGCCACGCGCCTGTTGCGCATGGCCGACCATGACTATCAAGTTGATATCCAGCCCAGCGAGGCCTTTATCCAGGCCAATCATTCATCGGTGACCAGTGTGATGGTGCTGGGTGGTTTGCTCAGCGTGTTGCTCAGTGCCTTGCTGTATGTGCTGGTCAGTCAGCGGCAGCGGGCGTTGAGGCTGGTCGAGCAACGCACCCAGGAGCTGCGCGATCGAGAGCAAGAACTGCGCGGCACCCATGGTCAGTTGCGTGGCGTGCTGAATGCCGCCACCCAGGTTGCGATCATCGCCACCGACCTGCGCGGCATCATCAGCACTTTCAACGCGGGTGCCGAGCAGATGCTTGGCTATACCAGTGCCGAAGTGGTCGGCCATATGACCCTGGAGAACCTCCACCTGCCCCGGGAACTGGCCGCTCGCTCGGCAGAGTTGAGTGCACGTTATGGCAAACCGGTTCCAGCCTGCCACGCGATGCTGGTCGAAGGCGACATGGAGGGCAGCCACGAGGCGCGGGAGTGGACGCTGGTGCGCGGCGATGGCAGCCATTTGATGGTCAACATGCTCGCGACACCGGTGCTCGACGAGCAAGGCCTGTGGGTCGGGCACCTGGCGGTGTGCATCGATATCACCGAACGCAAACGGGTCCATGAAGCGCTCGCGGCGCGGGACCTGCTGTTGAAGAAACTCAGCGCCCACGTACCCGGTGGCATCTACCAGTTCAAGATGGAGTTCGACGGGCGCTTCAGTGTGATCTACGCCAGCGACGGCATTCGCGAGATCTACGAGCTGGAACCCGACGTGCTGCTGCTCAATGCCGAGTCGATCTTCACCCGGATTCACCCGCAGGACACCACCCGTGTCCGCGCTTCGATCCGCGCCTCGGCCGACACCCTCAGCCCCTGGCGTGAAGAGTACCGCGTGCAACTGCCGCAACGTGGTTTGCGTTGGGTTCGCGGCGAAGCCACTCCGGAGGAGCTGCCTGGTGGCGGTGTGCTGTGGCACGGCTACGTCTCGGACATTTCCGATATGAAGCGGGTGGAAGAAGAATTGCGCGCGTTGTCGGTCACCGATTCGTTGACCGGTATCCACAATCGGCGTTATTTCCAGGAGCGCCTGACCACCGAAATGGCCAGGGTAGAGCGTGGCGGTGGGGATTTGTCGGTGATCATGCTCGATATCGACCATTTCAAGCGCATCAATGACCTGCATGGCCATGCCATCGGTGATCGGGTGTTGCAGGCGGTCTGCCAACGGATCGGCCACCGGTTGCGTCGCACCGATGTGTTCTGCCGCTTGGGCGGTGAGGAGTTCATGGTGCTGTGCCCGGATATCAACGGCGAACATGCCTACATTTTGGCCCGGCAATTGTGGCAAGGCTTGCGCAGTTCACCCATCGAAGATGTCGGTACCGTTACCGCCAGTTTCGGGATTGCCAGTTGGCGGGCCGGAGAGGGCGCCGATGCCTTGCTGTTACGCGCGGACTCGGGGGTCTATGCGGCGAAGCAGGCAGGAAGGGATCGGGTAGAAGGGGAGATGAATTAACCCGGGTTGTACGCGACTCATGTGGGAGGGGGGGGGGGGGGGGGGGGGGGGGGGGGGGGGGGGTGGGGGTGGGTGGGGGGGTGGGGGGGGGGGGGGGGGGGGGCCGCGGCCCCCGGGGGGGGGGGGGGG
>NZ_JBGLYV010000208.1:0-2666 GCF_047304225.1 Pseudomonas sp. Pseusp3
CGGATGAACACCGGAACGAGGCCTGCCGAGGGGGCGGGTGGATCAAGATCAAGAGCGGCAGGCGAGCTAACGCTCGGCCTTGTAGGAGCGAGCTTGCTCGCGATGGACGTCAACGATGACGCGGGCTGTCTGAATACCCGCGGTGTCCTGGTGTTTTTCGCGAGCAGGCTCGCTCCTACAGGGGGGAACGCGTTCAGTTGTGGTCAGGTCGGCTGTCAGGCCGCCTCGCTTTTGCTTTGGCTTTTGATCTTCTTGCCCCCTCGAGAGGCCCACGGAGCAGGACCGGAGCGAGGGAATGCCGAGCCTTGGCGAGGCACCGAACGTAAGGGGCAAAGCGCTTTGGTTACTTTCGCGCTCTTCGAAAGTGACCCGCCGTAAGGGCGGAACCAATAGCCGCCGTTACCGCAGAAACGGATATGTACACAAAAACAACGTCGCCAGACACAAAGCCTTCGCGAGCAGGCTCGCTCCCACAAAGGCTCAATTCGCCACCCGAACCCCACCCAGGCTCCCGCTCAATTCATACGCCGCCAATTCAGCCTGATGCGCCGCGAGCAATTCCGGCAACGATCCACGCAAGTACTCGACCCAGGTCTTGATCTTCGCGTCCAGGTACTGGCGCGACGGGTAGATGGCGTACAGGTTCAGTTCCTGCGAGCGGTACTTGGGCATCACGCGCACCAGAGTGCCGTTGCGCAGGCCTTCTATCGCGGCGTACAGCGGCAGGACGCCAACGCCCATGCCGCTGATGATCGCGGATTTCATCGCGTCGGCGGAGTTCACCAGAAACGGTGAGCTGTTGATGGTGACCATTTCCTGGCCTTCAGGGCCGTCGAAGGCCCATTTCTCCAGCGGAATCACCGGGCTGACCAGGCGCAGGCAGGCGTGGTTGAGCAGGTCGCTGGGTTTTTGTGCGCAGCCGTTGGCTTTGACGTAGGCCGGCGAGGCACAAACGATGCTGTAGGTGATGCCCAGGCGCTGGGAGACGAAACCCGAATCCGGCAGTTCGCGGGCGAGGACGATGGACACGTCGTAACCCTCGTCGAGCAGGTCAGGCACGCGGTTGGCCATGGTCAGGTCGAAGGTCACGTCCGGGTGGGTCTTGCGGTAGCGGGCGATGGCGTCGATCACGAAGTGCTGGCCGATGCCGGTCATGGTGTGCACTTTCAGTTGCCCGGCCGGGCGTGCGTGGGCGTCGCTGGCCTCGGCTTCGGCTTCTTCGACGTAGGCCAGGATCTGTTCGCAGCGCAGCAGGTAACGCTTGCCGGCTTCGGTCAGGGCAATGCGGCGGGTCGTTCGGTTGAGCAGGCGGGTTTGCAGGTGGGCTTCCAGGTTGGAGACCGCGCGCGAGACGTTGGCCGTGGTGGTGTCCAGTTGTATGGCGGCGGCGGTGAAGCTGCCGGCTTCGGCCACGTAACTGAAGGCGCGCATGTTTTGCAAAGTGTCCATGGGGTGCTCTCGGGTGCGATGGCAAATTGTGACACGAAGTTTCAGAGTCTGAGACCCCAGACTTAAGGATTATCTCGTTTACGGTAACAAAGATTCACAGGAATCCCAGCTTATCGCCCTTCAGGCCGCCCCATAGAATTGCGCAACTTGGGCAACCGGGGCTCGACCCACCGCATAACCTGTGGGAGCGGGCTTGCTCGCGAAGACGGTCTGACATTCACCATCAATGTCGACTGATGTACCGCTTTCGCGAGCAAGCCCGCTCCCACAAAAGCGGAACTCCTGTTTCCAGAAAATCTCGTACCTCTCCCTATTTCAGGAAATCGCAGCAGTGCCGCGTCGCATCAGCAGAGCGCTTCAGCCGCTCAGTTTTTTGGCTTTAACCCTGGCAATCAGCGGCTGCATCGGAACCGGAGGTATTGCCCCGCAGGACAAAGCGCTGGAGGCCAATTCGCTGGCCACCGACGAAGCGATCCAGAGCGCCGCGCAAGATGCGCACTGGCCCACCGCGCAATGGTGGCAGGCCTATGGCGACCCGCAACTGAACCGCTGGATCGACCTCGCCCTGCAAGGCAGCCCGAGCCTGGCCATGGCCGCCGCCCGGGTACGTCAGGCCAGGTCCATGGCCGGCGTGGCGGAAGCGGCCGAGTCGCTGCAAATCAACGGCGAGTCCACCCTCAAGCGTCACAACTGGCCTACCGACCAGTTCTATGGCCCCGGCAAGCTGGCCAACAGCACCACCTGGGACAACAACGCCGCGCTGGGTTTCAGTTATGCCCTCGACCTCTGGGGCCGCGAAAGCAATGCCACCGAGCGCGCCGTCGACATGGCGCACATGACCGTCGCCGAGGCCCGTCAGGCCCAGCTCGAATTGCAGGACAACATCGTCCGGGTCTACATCGAGCTTTCGCTGCATTACGCACAGCGGGACATCGTCGAAGCGACCCTGAAGCAGCAACAGCAGATTCTCGATCTGGCACAGAAGCGCCTGAATGGCGGCATCGGTACCCATTTCGAAGTCAGCCAGGCTGAAACACCGTTGCCGGAAACCCACCGCCAGATCGATGCCCTCGACGAAGAAATCGCCTTGAGCCGCAACCAGCTCGCCGCTCTCGCCGGCAAGGGCCCGGGGGAAGGCGCGCAGTTGCAGCGGCCAACGCTGTCGCTGGGTGCGCCACTGAAACTGCCGTCTGCGCTGCCGGCGCAGTTGCTCGGGC
>NZ_JBGLYV010000209.1:0-2618 GCF_047304225.1 Pseudomonas sp. Pseusp3
GCCCTCGGCGGCCTCGGCGGCTGCCCGTTCGCACCGGGAGCGTCGGGAAACATCTGCACCGAGGATCTGGTGAACCTGTGCGATGAAGTCGGCATTCACACCGGCATCGATTTGCCGCTGCTGCTGAAACTGTCGCGAGGACTGCCGGCGCTGCTCGGTCACGAAGTGCCCGGCCAACTGGCCAAGGCCGGGCGCAATTGCGACCTGCACCCGATCCCTACCTGACACCAATCCCCTGTAGGAGCGAGCATGCTCGCGATGGACGTCAACGATAACTCTGGATGCCAGATACCCCGCGGCGATCTCAGGTTCATCGCGAGCGAGCTCGCTCCTACAGTGAAATCGAACATTTACCAGACAACAAAAACAATCGGACACCCACGGGAAGTCCGCCTGGAGAACCACAATGAGCCTCAATGCACTGGAGGCGGGCGTGAGCCCGTCCGTTAGCCACGACACCGAAAAAGCCCTGGTCAGCAAAGTCGCCTGGCGCCTGATGCCGCTGATCATGGTTTGCTACCTGTTCGCCTTTTTCGACCGCATCAACATCAGCTTCGCCAAGTTTCAGCTGCAAGCCGACCTGAGCCTGAGCGACACCGCTTACGGCCTCGGTGCCGGGTTGTTCGTGGTCGGCTATGTGATCTTCGAAGTGCCGAGCAACATGATGCTGTACAAGGTCGGTGCCCGGCGCTGGATCGCCCGGATCATGATGTCCTGGGGGCTGGCCACGGCAGCCATGGTGTTCGTCAACAGCGAATGGCAGTTCTACGTGCTGCGCTTCGTGATCGGCGCGATGGAGGCGGGTTTCGCCCCGGGCGTGCTGTATTACCTGACCCTGTGGTTCCCGCAGCACTATCGCGGGCGCATCACCTCGATGCTGTTCCTGTCGTCGGCGTTCGCCGGCCTGGTGGGCGCGCCGTTCTCGGGCCTGGTGCTGCAACACCTCGACGGCGTGCTGCAAATGCGTGGCTGGCACTGGCTGTTCCTGCTCGGTGGCGTGCCATGCATCGGCCTCGGTCTGCTGGTGTTGACCCTGCTCAAGGACCGTATCGAAGACGCCCATTGGCTGACGGCTTCGGAGAAGACCTTGTTGGCCAGCCGCATCGCTCAGCATGAGCCGCACAAGAGCGGTGGCTCGCTGCTCGCCGCCCTGCGGATCCCGGGTTTCCTGACATTGGGGCTGATCTATTTCCTGATTCAGGTGGCGTCCTACGGCTTGAATTTCTGGGCGCCGCAACTGATCCGCAGCGCCGGCACCGAAAGTCCGGTGATGATCGGCTTGCTGACGGCCATCCCGTACATCTGCGGCGCCATCAGCATGGTGGTGATCGGACGCCTGTCCGATGCTTCTGGCGAGCGGCGCAAGTATGTCGCCGGTCTGGTGGCAGTCGGTGCGGTCGGGTTCTTCTGCGCGGGGATCTTCGCCAGCCACACGACCTTCCTGATTGTCGCGTTGGGCCTGCTCGGTGCCGGGATCATCGCCTCCATCCCGAGTTTCTGGACCCTGCCGCCGAAACTGCTGGCCGGGGCCGGTGCGGGTGCTGCCGGCGGGATCGCGGTGATCAACACCCTGGGCCAGTTCGGCGGCATCGTCAGCCCGGTGATGGTCGGCCGGATCAAGGACCTGACCGGCAGTACCACGCCGGCGCTGTATGTCATCGGTGTTTGTGCGCTGATCGCGGTTGCGCTGTTGCTGTGGGGGTTGCCGCAGAAGTTGCGCACACTCGACAAGGCCTGATGCCATAGACCGCCTTCGCGAGCAAGCCCGCTCCCACAGGAACCGCGTACCTCCCTGTGGGAGCGGGCTTGCTCGCGAAGGCGGCCAGGAGAACACCCTCGCATCGTCGGTTGCCCCATCAACCCGCCGTCACCAACCCTTTGGCCGGCGCATCAAAAAACTGGATCAACACCACCCCGGCCATCAACAGCACCACCCCAAACACCTTGGGCAAGGTGACCTGCCGCTCCGCCAACCCGAACCAGCCGAAGTGATCCAGCAACAACGACGCCACCACTTGCCCCGCCAGCGCCAATGCCATGAACCCCGCGGCACCGAGTTTGGGCAGCAGCACCAATGCCAACGAAATGAAGCACACGCCAAAAGCGCCACCTGCCCACATCCAGAGTGGCGCCTTGTTGATGAATGCCAGAGACGGCAACGGTAAACGCATCGCAACGATGATCGGCAACAACACCACAACGCTCACCAGCAACGAGGCGAGCGTCGCCCACAACGGATGACCCAGGCCGCGTCCGAGGTTGACGTTGATTGCGCTCTGAAACGGCACCACCGCCCCGGCGAAGGCGGCCAGCAGCAACCAACCCGCCCAATGCAACGTACTCATGATCGATCTCCAACAGGTTTTGCTGGACTCTAGAGTATTCGTCGCGCAGATTTAAATTCCGTTTTGTTATCCAGAACATGCAGCAGATGAATGATCTTCGACGTATCGACCTCAACCTGTTGGTGATCCTCGACGCCTTGCTCAGTGAGCAACACGTGACCCGGGCGGCTGAGCGTCTGCACTTGAGCCAGCCAGCGGTCAGTCATGCGCTGGCGCGGTTGCGCGACCTGCTTGGCGATCCGCTGCTGGTGCGCGCCGGGGCCGGGCTTGTGC
>NZ_JBGLYV010000020.1:0-81035 GCF_047304225.1 Pseudomonas sp. Pseusp3
GGTGGGGGTTGCTTCTCTCCCTCTGGTAGTCTCAGCCTTTTACCATTCCCCCCCCCCCCCCCCCCCCCCCCCCCCCCCCCCTCCCACAAGGGTTACATCGTTTTCAGAATTTGCGGGTTACTTGACCTGCCGCTGCGGTGCCTTGTGCACCATGGTGTAGGCATAGTCCACACCCATGCCGTACGCGCCGCTGTGTTCCAGCACCAGTTCCATGACCGCCTCGTAAGTGTCCTTGTGCGCCCAGTCACGCTGGTATTCGAGCAGCACCTGCTGCCAGGTCACCGGTACCGCGCCGGCCTGAATCATCCGTTGCACCGACATGTCGTGGGCCTCTTTGCTGGTGCCACCGGAAGCGTCGGTGACAATGTAGACCTCGTAGCCTTCAGCCAGGGCTTCCAATGCCGGGAACGTCAGGCAGACCTCAGTCCACAGTGCCGCGATGATCAGTTTTTTGCGCCCGGTGGCTTTCACCGCGTCAACCAGTGCCTTGTCTTCCCAGGAGTTCATCGAAGTGCGTTCGATCGGCTTTTGATCCGGGTGCACAGCCAACAATTCCGGCCAGATGTAACCGCTGAAACTTTCGGTTTCGACCGAGGTGTAGATGGTCGGTACATTGAAGATCTTCGCCGCCTTGGCCAGGCCCACGGTGTTGTTCTTCAGGGTCTGACGGTCGATGGACTGAACGCCGAATGCCATTTGCGGCTGGTGGTCGATCAGGATCAGGGCGGAGTTGGTTGGGTTGAGCAGTTCACGGATAGACATGGCGCGTTCCTTTTGATGTCGATACTTTCGAATGAGTTCAGGGTTAGTCGACGTTGCCGCAAGAGGCTTTGCTGTCGGCTTGGATGTCACTTTAGGGGCTGGCTATAAAAGGGACAATTACCTAAAATCGAGAATCATTGATTCCAAAATAGGGACAATATGGATCGCATCGAATGCATGCGTGCCTTCGTCGTCACGGTCGGCGAGAACGGCTTCGCCGCAGCCGCCAGGGCCATGGACGTGCCGCGCTCGAAAGTCAGTAAACAGATTCAGGCACTGGAAGAAGCCATCGGCGTGCAATTGCTGCAACGCACCACCCGCAGCCTGCACCTGACCGAGGCCGGAGCCGAGTATTTCGAAGCAGCACGGGAGGTATTGGCGGCGCTGGACGAAGCCGAGCAACGCGCCCGTGACGGCATCGGCGAGTTACGCGGTGTATTGCGGGTCAATGCGCCGATGTCGTTCGGTCTACGGCGATTGGGGCCGTTGATTCCGTTGTTTCATGAATTGCACCCGAACATCGAGTTGCAACTGGTGCTCAGCGACCAGCAAGTCGACCCGGTGCGGGGCGGGTTTGACGTAACCATCCGCATCGCCAGCATGCCGGACTCGACGATGATCGCCCGGCAACTGGCGCCCGCACCGCGCATCATGGTGGCATCCCCGGCTTATCTCGAGCGCGCGGGCGTTCCGCAGACTCCGCAGGATCTGCGCGCCCATCAATGCCTGAACTACGGGTATCTACAGAGTGGAGTCAGCCTGCAACTGTGCAATGGCAAGGAAACCCAGCGGGTAAACGTCACCGGCCCGTTGCACGCCAACAACGGCGACTTGCTCGCCCAGGCCGCCGAAGCCGGCATGGGCATCGCCCTGCTGCCCGACTTCATCGTCGAGGATGCGCTGGCAGCCGGGCGACTGGTGCCGGTGCTGTGCGAATGGCAGGCCCCGGCGATCACCATCAACGCGGTGTATTCGTCGGCACGGCGAGTGCCGCAGAAGACCCGGGCGTTTATCGGGTTTCTGGTGGATCAATTGGCGCCCAAATGACTTTTGGGCATCCCACAAGGTTGGCGTGTTGCGGCGTGCTTCAGAAATGGCGCCGATCCGATCAAAAATGATCAAGAACCCATTTTTGAACTGCAGGTGTATCGTTTATATCGCCATTAAAAACAAATGGCGGATCATGACTTTGATTGTTTCCTCGCGCTCGGCCTCTCCATACCTTTAACGGCAGCCAGAACTGAGCACCACTCGGCAGAGTTTGAGAGCCTATGTCGATATACAGTGTATCGCCGCTGGTTGGTAACCCTAGATGGACAACCCCCGGAACTGCAAGAACAACGTCCGCAAAGTCTAGACAGGCACTCGCGCAAAAAGAGTCAGTAACCAGTGCAAGCTTGCCTTTAAAACCTTGGGCATTGGATTCTCTCGCTCCTTCTTGGAGGACCGAGGATGCGCTCGGCTGTCGTAACCAGTCTTTCTTCTCGTGAAGCGCGAACTCCATCGATCCGGTCAGACCAAGAACAAACTTATAAGCTTCGCTGTCTTTTCCATAGTCACTCCCCATGGTGGTTAGAGCATTATTGAGCGTTGAGAGTGCAAAAGGAGAGACACGCCACATCGCATACGCACGAGATGGCTCGCCCAGATTTTTTACCCTTTGCGAGCCTAACAGTGCAGAAAGTATTTCAGCACCGACCAAACTGTTACCACCGCGATTGCCTCTTGTATCAAGCACAACCAGCTTGGCATCGTTAATACGCTTGATGGCCTCAAGCATTTTATCCAGGGAAGCATTCTCGGCTGCTGACGGCATGAAATTTGATACATGTATCCAATATCGCCCTTCTCCCAAACTCTGGAGCGATTGAGGAGGCCGGGGTCGGCGCAGGAAAGCCTTCAGCTGCCCGGAATCCTCTTGCCACAGCAACGCAAAGTTTTGTCTTTCTCCATTTGGAAGAGCAACCAGACAGTTTTTTGACAAGTCTCTCGACAGTACGGGATAACTGGCATCATCGATAGTTAACTGCTGAGCCAAATGCAACCAGGTGGACTGTAGATCAAGTCTGCGATCAATATATGGAGATATTTCATTCTCAATTCTCTCGCGGACCGATTTGTTATCACACGATATAACCTCGGAGCCTATCGGCGGCAGCGGTACAGGCCAATTTTCAGCGACGTGCCTTACAACAAAACTCCGACCTCGCATATCCAGAATGAAACCTGCCCAGGACGAACTTCCTTTATCAGGTTGATTCAGCCCTACGTGTCCGTCCTTGAAGCCTGCAATGTAAAAATTTAGCACGGCCAGGGAGTCTTTCCTTGAGTTGACGCGTCTGGACAGCTGACTGGCATCCAGATAACCCCGTTCAACCCAGTCTGAAAAAGACTCATTTTCACTGTCTATAGCGCCTGGATGAGAAGTAACTACCAGTTGTCGAATGACAGAAAGATCATTAACAGTAATCTCTCTCCAGTCTTTTGCATGTGCCTCATCAGCCAACACGAAAGACGGCAGAACAATAAGCAAAAGAAGCATTAAACATAAACGTTTCAAGAGAAACACATTAGCATTACACGTCATTTCAAAAACCAGACAAATGATGCTCAGATAGATGTCATCCGAGCATTACCCACCACTAGTCCAACGCTCGCTGCTAACCGAATGCGAGCAGCTCTTCGTCAAAAAATCGCAGCCTGCGGCAACGCCTACACGAATCTGGCTGCGCGCCGGATACCCAACCGACTGATCCACACCGCCAGCAAAATCACCGAACCACCAAGCAACAACCGCCCCAGTTCTTCATGCTGGTTCCAGATCAGCAGGTTGATCAGCAAGCCCACCGGCACATGCAGGTTGTTCATCACCGCCAGGGTACCGCCGTTGACCAGGCATGCGCCTTTGTTCCACCAGTAGAGCCCCAAAGCGGTCGAAACCAGGCCGAGGAACAGCAGCACCCCCCATTGCAACGGCGCTTCGGGCAGGAAGTTCTGTTTGCCGAACAATAGAAACGCCGGCAACGCCACCGCCAGTGCGCCGAGGTAGAAGAAGCCGAAACGGCGGTAATGCGGCAAGTCGCTTGGATGGCGCGCGACCAGGTGTTTGTAGAGCACCTGCCCGGCGGCGTAGGTGAAGTTGGCCAGTTGCAGCAACAGGAAACCCATGAAGAAATCCGGGTTGATCCGGTCAAAGCGAATCACGGCCGCCCCCGCCACCGCCACCAGTGCCGCGACCAGCGCCCAGGGATTGAAGCGACGATTCAATGCATCTTCAATCAGGGTCACGTGCAGCGGCGTAAGGATGGTGAACAGCAGCACCTCCGGCACCGTCAGTACGCGAAAGCTCAAGTAAAGGCAGACGTACGTCACGCCGAACTGCAACGCGCCGATCAACAGCATGCCACGCATGAATGCCGGTTCCACCGAGCGCCAGCGGGTCAGGGGCAGGAACACCAGCCCCGCCAGCAGCACGCGTACCAGCACGGCGAAGTAACTGTCGACATGACCGGCCAGGTATTCGCCGATCAAACTGAAGGAAAACGCCTGGATCAGCGTGACAATAAGTAGATAGCCCATGCTCGCCTCATTTCGAATGGCGGCGACGATAGCGGGTTTTGCCACTTATCGCGACAGTAGCCATGACGCAAAACCTCTGTGGGAGCGGGCTTGCTCGCGAAAGCGATATGTCATCCAACATTTATGTGGACTGACAGTCCCCCTTCGCGAGCAAGCCCGCTCCCACAAGGTTTTGTAGGTGTTCGTCAAATCGCAGGCAAAAAAAAGCCCGATCTCGCTAAAGCGTTCAATCGGGCCAGAGCACTCAGGAGCAACAAGTGCGAAGGGAGGTTCGATGCGCGTACAGACTTGAAGGGTTGCGCCAGGTCACTAGACCATCCAGCGATTATCTGGCGATTAACCGGTCAGGCCACTTGCGAAAGCCTGGCGTTCGCCTGGTTCAGGCCTTTCTCCTGGAAGTCACCGCCCAGGTTCATGCCTTCGGCGTGGATGAACGTCACGTCGTGGATGCCGATGAAGCCCATGACCTGACGCAGGTACGGTTCCTGGTGATCGGCGGTGCTGCCGGCATAGATGCCGCCGCGAGCCGTCAACACAAAGGCGCGCTTGCCGCTGAGCAGGCCTTGCGGACCGGTTTCGGTGTACTTGAAGGTCACACCGGCACGCAGTACATGGTCGAGCCAGGCTTTCAGGGTGCTGGGGATCGCAAAGTTGTACATGGGTGCGGCCATGACCAGCACATCGGCGGCGAGCAATTCGTCGGTCAACTGGTTGGAGCGCTCCAGGGACGCCTGTTCGATCTCGCTGCGCTGCTCGGCGGGTTTCATCCAGCCACCCAGCAGGTTGATGTCCAGATGCGGCACCGGCTTGACGGCCAGGTCCCGGACAGTGATCTGGTCATTCGGGTGAGCGGCTTTCCACTGGCTGATGAACGTCTGGGTCAGTTGGCGGGAAACCGAGTCTTGCTGACGGGCACTGCTTTCGATGATCAGAACGCGGGACATGGGATGTAGCCTCCATCTGAGAATGCTGTAGGTCGATGGAGTGAAGGTTAAACAGAGTCATATCGATGAAAAAGCGCAAATAACTGCTATAACCCATCAATAAATTCGTTTATAAGCTCAACATACTCTGTGGGAGCGGGCTTGCTCCGGGCGGCGTTCCGACAAATAGGCCGTGTCAGTCGACATCAACGTTGAATGACACACCGCCTTCGCGAGCAAGCCCGCTCCCACAGGAGATTGCTGTCATTTCGGGGTGCAGGTCAGCTCGATGCGCAGCTTGATGATGCTGCGGGTGAATTTGGCGGTGGCATTTTTGTGCTTGCCGGCGGGTACATCGATCTTGCGGCTACGCGGTGCTTCCGGGCCATTGATGAAAACGGCCTTGCAGCTCGCATCGACGTCGCCGTAGTTGGCCACCTGGATGGAGCCGATGTCGTTATCCGTGTCGTAGGTCTGGTAATCGATCTTCATGCCGTTGAGGTCTTTTTTTACATCGATCGGGTAAGCCATCGCCGTCAGCGGCAGCAGCGCCAGCAGCACACAACAGAATTTTTTCATTCAGCAGCCTCCAGTAAGGGCTGCCAGCTTAGGACAAGAGGAGCTCAACATGAAAGCGCCCCGCGTGACCCTTGATCAATGGCGAACGCTGCAAGCCGTGGTCGATCACGGCGGTTTCGCCCAGGCCGCCGAGGCACTGCATCGCTCGCAATCGTCGGTCAGCTATACCGTGGCACGCATGCAGGATCAGCTCGGTGTACCCTTGCTGCGCATCGACGGACGCAAAGCCGTGCTGACCGAAGCCGGCGGCGTGCTGTTGCGCCGCTCCCGGCAACTGGTGAAACAGGCCAGTCAACTCGAAGACCTGGCCCATCACATGGAGCAGGGCTGGGAAGCCGAAGTGCGCCTGGTGGTCGATGCCGCTTACCCGAGTGCCCGCCTCGTCCGCGCCTTGACCGCGTTCATGCCGCAAAGCCGTGGCTGCCGGGTGCGCTTGCGTGAGGAAGTGCTGTCGGGTGTGGAGGAAGTGCTGCTCGAAGGCGTGGCCGACCTGGCCATCACCGGGTTCAGTATTCCCGGTTACCTGGGCGCAGAATTGAGCGATGTCGAGTTTGTCGCCGTTGCCCACCCGGAGCATCCCTTGCACCGTCTCAACCGCGAACTGAGCTTTCAGGACCTGGAAAGCCAGATGCAAGTGGTGATCCGCGACTCGGGCCGCCAGCAACCACGGGACGTCGGCTGGCTCGGTGCCGAACAGCGCTGGACCGTCGGCAGCCTGGCCACCGCCACAACGTTCGTCAGCAGCGGTCTGGGGTTTGCGTGGCTGCCCCGGCACATGATCGAACGAGAGCTCAAGGAGGGGACGCTCAAACTGCTACCGTTGGATCAGGGCGGCAGTCGTAACCCGAGCTTTTACCTGTATTCGAACAAGGACAAACCACTCGGGCCGGCCACGCAGATTCTTATCGAACTGCTGCGTACGTTTGACACCGCACCACTGGACGCACCGTTCGCCGCCCCCGAACAAGCCTGACACGGAGTGTATGCATGGCCTATTTCGAACACGAAGGTTGCAACCTGCACTATGAGGAATATGGTCACGGCACGCCGCTGCTGCTGGTCCACGGTCTGGGCTCCAGCACGCTGGACTGGGAAAAACAGATCCCGGCACTGGCCACCCGTTACCGGGTGATCGTCCCGGATGTGCGCGGTCACGGCCGTTCGGACAAACCCCGGGAGCGCTACAGCATTGCCGGGTTCAGCGCTGACCTGATTGCACTGGTCGAACACCTCAATCTCGGGCCGACACACTATGTCGGCCTGTCGATGGGTGGCATGATCGGCTTCCAGCTGGCTGTGGATCAGCCGCAACTGCTCAAGAGCCTGTGCATCGTCAACAGCGCGCCCGAGGTCAAACTGCGCAGCCGCGATGACTATTGGCAGTGGTTCAAGCGCTGGAGCCTGATGCGCGCCCTCAGCCTTGGCACCATCGGCAAGGCGTTGGGCGACAAGTTGTTCCCGAAGCCGGAGCAGGCCGACTTGCGACAAAAGATGGCCGAGCGCTGGGCAAAAAACGACAAACATGCTTATCTCGCCAGCTTCAATGCCATTGTGGGCTGGGGGGTTCAGGAACGACTTTCGAAGGTCACCTGTCCAACCCTCATCGTCAGTGCCGACCGTGACTACACACCGGTGGCACTGAAGGAAAACTACGTAAAACTGCTGCCCGACGCGCGGCTGGTGGTGATCGCCGATTCACGCCACGCCACGCCGCTGGACCAGCCGGAACACTTCAACCAGACGCTGCTGGAGTTTCTGACCGCAGTCGACACCACCACTCAGGATCACTGACCCATGCTGAAAAAAATCGCCCTCGCCGCAGGCTCCGTCCTGTTTGCCGCCAACCTGATGGCCGCAACGCCGGAAAAGGCCCCGCATGTGCTGCTGGACACCACCAACGGCCAGATCGAAATCGAACTGGACCCGGTCAAGGCCCCGATCAGTACCAGGAACTTTCTTGCGTACGTCGACAGCGGCTTCTACAACAACACCATTTTCCACCGGGTGATCCCGGGATTCATGGCCCAGGGCGGTGGTTTCACCCAGCAAATGCAGCAAAAACCGACCAAGGATCCGATCAAGAACGAAGCCAGCAACGGCCTGCATAACGTGCGTGGCACGCTGTCGATGGCGCGCACTTCCGATCCGGATTCGGCCACCAGCCAGTTCTTCATCAACGTCAAGGACAACGACTTCCTCGATCCGGGCCGTGATGCCGGTTATGCCGTATTCGCCAAGGTGGTCAAGGGCATGGATGTAGTGGACATCATCGTCAACTCCCAAACCACCACCAAGCAAGGCATGCAGAATGTGCCTATCGACCCGGTGCTCATCAAGTCGGCCAAGCGCATCGACTGAGACTAAGCTGGACAAGGATGTCCGAGCCGTTGCCGGTGTTTGCCGGCAACGCTCAAACCGTTAAAAGGAGAGCCCGTTCGCGGGCGAACAACCGATGCTTTATCGCCGCTTCGAAAAACTGATCGATGTTTTCCGTGAAGCACCGACGGCGTCTCCGCCGGACCGGGTCTTCCCTTTCTACACCTATTACCTCAAGCAGGTCTGGCCGAGCTTCGCCGCCCTGTTGATCGTCGGCCTGATTGGCGCATTGATCGAGGTGGCGCTGTTCAGCTACCTAAGCCGCATCATCGACCTGGCCCAAGGCACGCCGAACGCCAATCTGTTCCGCGAGCACGCCCTCGAGCTGACCTGGATGGTGGTGGTCGCGCTGGTGCTGCGCCCTATTTTCGTGGGCTTGCATGACCTGCTGGTGCACCAGACCCTGAGTCCCAGCATGACCAGCATGATCCGCTGGCAGAACCACAGCTACGTGCTCAAGCAGAGCCTGAATTTCTTCCAGAACGACTTCGCCGGGCGCATCGCCCAACGCATTATGCAAACCGGCAACTCACTGCGCGATTCCGCCGTGCAAGCCGTGGATGCATTGTGGCATGTGCTGATCTACGCCATCAGTTCGCTGGTGCTGTTCGCCGAAGCCGACTGGCGCCTGATGATTCCGCTGCTGACGTGGATCTTCGCCTTCATCGGCGCCCTCTATCACTTCGTGCCACGGGTCAAGGATCGCTCGGTGGTGGCGTCTGATGCGCGCTCCAAACTCATGGGGCGGATTGTCGACGGCTACACCAACATCACCACCCTGAAGCTGTTCGCCCACACCAACTTCGAACAGCAATACGCCCGCGAAGCGATCAAGGAGCAAACCGAAAAGGCGCAACTGGCTGGCCGCGTGGTCACCAGCATGGACGTGGTCATCACCAGCTTGAACGGCTTGCTGATCGTCTGCACCACCGGCCTGGCCCTGTGGTTGTGGACGCAGTCGCTGATCAGCGTGGGGGCGATTGCCCTGGCCACCGGCCTGGTGATCCGTATCGTCAACATGTCCGGCTGGATCATGTGGGTGGTGACCGGCATCTTCGAAAACATCGGGATGGTGCAGGACGGTCTGCAGACCATCTCACAACCGGTCACCGTCACCGACCGCGACCAGGCCAAGCCTTTGGCGGTGGCCCGTGGCGAAGTGCGCTTCGAACAGGTGGACTTCCACTACGGCAAGCAGAGCGGGATCATCGGCGACCTCAACCTGACCATCAAGGCTGGTGAAAAAATCGGCCTGATCGGCCCGTCCGGTGCTGGTAAATCGACCTTGGTGAACCTGCTGCTGCGCCTGTACGACGTCGAAGGCGGACGCATCCTGATCGACGGCCAGAACATCGCCCACGTCAGCCAGGAAAGCCTGCGCGAACGCATCGGCATGATCACCCAGGACACGTCGCTGCTGCACCGCTCGATCCGTGACAACCTGCTGTACGGCAAGCCCGACGCCTCCGACGCGCAACTCTGGGAAGCGGTGCACAAGGCCCGGGCTGACGGTTTCATTCCTTCACTCTCGGACGCCGAAGGCCGCACCGGTTTCGATGCCCACGTCGGTGAACGCGGAGTGAAACTCTCCGGCGGCCAGCGCCAGCGCATCGCCATTGCCCGTGTGTTGCTCAAGGACGCGCCGATCCTGATCATGGACGAGGCCACTTCAGCACTGGATTCGGAAGTCGAAGCGGCGATCCAGGAAAGCCTCGAAACCCTGATGCAGGGCAAGACCGTGATCGCCATCGCTCACCGGCTCTCGACTATCGCCCGGATGGACCGGCTGGTGGTGCTGGAAAACGGCAACATCGCCGAAACCGGAACCCACGCCGAACTGCTGGCCCATGGCGGTTTGTATGCACGGTTGTGGCAACACCAGACCGGTGGATTTGTCGGGATCGATTGATCCTGAAGATGGCCACCGAACCTGTGTAGGAGCGAGCTTGCTCGCGATGAACTGGAGAACGCCGCGGGCTGTCAGGCTCCCAGCATTATCGTTGACGACCATCGCGAGCAAGCTCGCTCCTACAGCCGAAAAATTTTAGATAACCGCCAGAGCCCGCCAACAACGGGGCCTGGCGGTTTTTTATGCCTGCTGGAATTCTGAAAAAACCGTGCTGTACTCACTTCAACCTTCTGGAGGTGGTTCTGCAGTCCATCGGCTGGATGCACAAGGCAGCATAATCTCGAAAAGGCACTCTCTCATGTCTCTGTTAAAACGTTCGGCTACTGAGTTGGTAGGTACGTTCTGGCTGGTGTTGGGTGGTTGCGGCAGTGCGGTATTGGCGGCGGCTTTTCCGCAGGTGGGAATCGGCCTGCTCGGGGTGTCCTTTGCGTTTGGCCTGACAGTGCTGACCATGGCTTTCGCCATCGGCCATATTTCCGGCTGTCATCTCAACCCTGCGGTGTCCCTCGGCTTGGTGGTGGGTGGGCGGTTTCCGGCCAATGAGTTGCCGGCCTACATCATTGCCCAGGTCATTGGCGGCGTGATCGCAGCCGCCCTGCTGTACTTCATTGCCAGCGGCAGACCCGGATTCGAACTGGCAGGAGGCCTGGCGTCCAACGGCTACGGCGAACACTCGCCTGGCGGCTACTCGATGGCGGCAGGGTTCGTCTGTGAACTGGTGATGACCGCGATGTTCATCCTGATCATCCTCGGCGCCACCGATAAACGTGCACCGGCCGGACTGGCACCGATTGCCATCGGCCTGGGCCTGACGCTCATCCACCTGATCTCGATCCCGGTCACCAACACCTCGGTCAACCCGGCGCGCAGCACCGGCCCGGCGCTGATCGTCGGCGGCTGGGCGATTCAACAACTGTGGATGTTCTGGGTCGCACCGCTACTCGGTGCAGTCGTCGGCGGCGTGCTGTATCGCTGGCTGGGCAAGGAAGACAACTGACACGCCATAAGGTGAAGATCAGCCTTGTCGATAAGGCAAGGCTGACTTCGCATCCTCTGCATAAGCCATCACCCCCAGGCGCTCCTGCTCCAGAAAGTCTTTCACCGCCGCTTTCAACCCCGGATGCCGCAGGTAGTGCCAGGAATGCGTAATGACTGGCTCGAATCCACGAATCAGTTTGTGCTCGCCCTGTGCCCCGGCATCGAAACGCTGGAAACCGTTGGCGATGGCATAGTCCATACCCTGGTAGAAACAGGTCTCGAAATGCAGGCGATCGAACTCCGCCAGGCATCCCCAGTAACGCCCATAAAAGCTGTCGCCCCCCACCAGGCTGAACGCCATCGCCACCGGCCGTGAACCCTGTTTGGCCAGCACCACGCGAATCGACTCCGGCATGCGTTCGGCCAACAGGCTGAAAAACGCCCGCGTCAGATACGGCGCTTGCCGGCGCACCGCGTACGTATTGGCGTAGCAGGCATAGACGAAATCCCATTGCGCCTGACTCAGCTCCCGCCCCTCCAGCCATTCGAACTCAAAGCCCTGCCCGGCCACCTGCTCACGCTCCTTACGCATCTGTTTGCGCTTGCGCGAACTCAGCACGTCGAGGAAGTCCTGGAAATCCCGGTAACCGCGATTCTGCCAGTGGTATTGACAGCCAACGCGCTGCAACCAGCCGGGCTGCTCGCTCAGCGCCGCGTCGGTGAACGGATCGGTGAAGTTGATGTGGGCGCTGGAGAGTTGTTCTATCTCAAGGTAGCCCGGCAGGCTGTTCAATAATTCGAAGCCGTCTTCTACCGTGGCCGCCAACAGCCGCGGCCCGCTGACAGGGCTGAACGGCACCGCGGTCAACAGTTTGGGATAGTAATCGATGCCGGCGCGGGCACAGGCATCGGCCCAGGCGTGATCGAACACGTACTCGCCGTAGGAGTGCCACTTGCGATAACTGGGCAGCGCGGAAATCAGGCGCTCACCTTCAACGTGCAGCAAATGCTCGGGCTGCCAACCGGAATGGGGGCCGACGCTGCCGCTGTCTTCCAGTGCGCTCAAGAAAGCGTGACGCAGAAAAGGCTGACTTTCCGGAACCAGGGCGTCCCAGGTCTGCGGGGCGATTTCTGACAGTCTTTGCAGGCGTTGCAACGGCATCACCGTCCTCACTCTTCATGGCGTGAAAGCCCCGCGAGTATCGCCTATCGCTGCGCAATGCACACGGGCAAAACGACGACAGTGCTCTAACTCAATAGTTCACGGCGACTTTGTACCGTCACCGACATGACATCACATTGCCACCGCTCTGTCATAAACCATCGCGATACTGGCGCCTGTTTTTAGAGCGCCGGGTTATACCCGGCCACTGTTTTCCGCCCCTTACGGTCGGTGTGTCCCGGATGGCTCTGTCATCCCCTCTCATCTTCGGAGATTGATATGCGTCTTGCTTCCACGAAAACTGCGGCGGCCTTGTGCGGCGGCCTGTTGCTGGCCATGAGTGTTCCGGCCAGTGCCGCAGTCGACGCCAAACTGCTCGACATGCTCAAGGCTAACGGCTCGATTACCAACGCGCAGTACAGCGAACTGCAAGCCGAGCTGGCCAGGGATCAGAAAGACCAGCAGATCGCCCGTCAGGCTCAGCAAGAGACTAACGAGCAAATCGCGGCCACCGCGAAGAAAACCGACGCACTGAGCACCTTCGACCAGAAGCTGGCGTGGGCCGCCAAGACCCAGTTCAAGGGTGACGTACGTTTCCGTGAAGAAACCGTGCACAACGATGGCGTGCCAAACAACAAGGACCAGGACCGTCAGCGCATTCGTGCCCGCCTGGGTGCCTACAGCGAAATCAACCCGCAAGTCGACACCGGTATCCGCATCGCCACCGGCAGCAACGACGACGCTCGCTCGACCAACCAGGACCTGAACAACTACTTCGACAAGAAGCAGATCTGGCTGGACCAGGGTTACATCGACTACCACCCTGACGCGATCAAGAACCTGCACCTGGTTGGCGGCAAGATGCCACAACAATGGGTGAGCATGGGCGACATCATCTGGGATAGCGACATCAACCCTGAAGGTCTGGCCGTTACCTACAAATACCCGCTGAGCGGCAGCACCGAGCTGTTCGGTAGCGCCGGCCACTACACCCTCAAGGACAACGTCGACGGTGAAGGCGTGCAGTTCAAGCACGACCTGCGTCTGTACGCTGGCCAGTTGGGCGCACGCTTCGCCATCACCGACAGCATGAAAATGACGTTGGGCGGCAGTATCTACTCCTACGACAACGACAAGAACAGTGCCTGCCCTACCTCCGGCACCGTCACCGCTCCATGCGCACTGGCCGTCAACGGCAACAGCCCGAACGAAACCTTCAAACTGTACGAAGGTTTTGGTCAGCTGGACTTCACCAACCTGCCAGTACCGCTGTCGCTGTATGGTCAGTACGTCAACAACAAAGATGCCAGCAACGACCAGGACACTGGCTGGCTGGCCGGTGTGAAGTCCAAGGTCTACGGCTTCAACCTGGACTACAACTACCGCGACGTGCAGCGTAACGCTGTGGTGGGTGCCTTCACCGACTCCGACTTCGCCAACGGCTTCACCAGTTCGCGCGGCAGCAAGCTGAAAGTGAGCTACGACCTGGACAAGAACTTCGCCCTGGGCGCGACCTACTTCATGGCGACCTCGGACCAGACCAACGCCAACATCAAGAAAACCGATTCGGACATCAACACCCTGCAACTGGATGCCGAAGCGAAGTTCTGATTCACCCCGCTACACGACTCGGGCAAGGAAGCCCGGGACGCCTTTACAGCCTGTCGTTGTTATCTCGGTCCCCATCATCCTCCGATATAACAACGCCAGGCTGTTTCTGTTTTCTCGTTGTACTTGCGCAAAAAAAATCGCAGCCATTGGCTGCGATTTTTTTTACCGCGAACAATTTCAGCGCTTGCGCAGCAACACGCTACCAATCGAATAACCGGCGCCGAACGAACTGAGCACGGCCAGCGAGCCGGCGGGCAGATCGTCCTGGTTCTTGTGGAACGCAATCACGGAACCGGCGGAACTGGTGTTGGCGTAGGTGTCGAGAATCACCGGGGCTTCCTGCTCGGTGGCCTCGCGGCCCAGCAGTTTCTTGACGATCAGGTGGTTCATGCTGAGGTTGGCCTGGTGCAGCCAGAAGCGCTTCACGTCGCTGACGTTGAGCTGGTTTTCCTGCAGATGCTCACCGATCAGTTCGGCCACCATCGGGCAGACTTCCTTGAACACCTTGCGGCCTTCCTGCACGAACAGTTTGTCCCTGGCGCCGACACCCTCTTCCGCCGCGCGGTTGAGGAAGCCGAAGTTGTTGCGGATGTTATTGGAGAACTTGGTCAGTAGCTTGGTGCTGACGATGTCGAACTGGTATTTGGACGTCGCCAGGTCCGCACGTTCGATGATCACCGCGGTGGCGGCATCGCCGAAGATGAAGTGGCTGTCGCGGTCACGGAAGTTCAGGTGGCCGGTGCAGACTTCCGGGTTGACCATCAGGATCGCCCGGGCCTGGCCCAGTTGCACGCTGTTGGCGGCGGTCTGGATACCGAAGGTCGCCGAAGAGCACGCCACGTTCATGTCGAAACCGAACCCCTGGATGCCCAGCGCTTCCTGGACTTCGATGGCAATGGCCGGGTAGGCACGTTGCAGATTGGAGCAGGCGACGATCACGCCGTCGATGTCCGCCGCGGTCTTGCCGGCGCGCTGCAAGGCTTGTTCGGCCGCACCAATGGCCATCTGGCAAAGCACCGACCACTCGTCATTGGAACGCTCCGGCAGGCGTGGGGCCATGCGTTGCGGGTCGAGGATGCCGTCCTTGTCCATGACAAAGCGGCTCTTGATGCCGGAGGCTTTTTCGATGAATGCGGCGCTGGATTCGGTCAACGCTTCCACTTCACCGCGCGCGATGGCATCGGCGTTGTCGGCGTTGAATTGCGCGACGTAGGTATTGAAAGACTGGACCAGCTCTTCGTTGGAAATGCTGTTGGCCGGGGTGTACAGGCCGGTGCCGCTGATGACGACTTTATGCATGGTCGTGTCTCTAATCTGTTCAGGCAGAAAGTATTGGCACCGTCGTACCAACACGCAAAGGGTCTATTCCCATCCGGGGGACGCAAACCTGGCATCGCTTTATTCCGTGACGCGACTTGGCCGAAGGCTCTGGCTCGCGAAACCGGCGTTTATGGTCGCGAAGTTTGCCATAAACCTAATGATTTGGCGCGGAACACCTGTAGGAGCGAGCTTGCTCGCGATGTACCCGAGAACGCCACGGGGTGTCAGGCCGCCAGCGTTATCGTTGACGACCATCGCGAGCGAGCTCGCTCCTACAGGGGGTGTGTCAGGGTTCTACCTGACTCCACTGCTTGTTCAACCGTTTGTCGGAGATCGGCACCTTGGTTCCCAGTTGCTGGGCAAACAGCGAAACCCGGTATTCCTCCAGCCACCAGCGATACAACTCCAGCTGCGGATCACGCTTGCCTTCCTGGGCGTGTTTGCTGGCGCGGGTCTGGTATTGCGTCCACAGGCCGCTCAATTCGCCGCTCCAGACCCTGTCGCGTTGCACCTGAGCGCCGATTTTTTCGAAGCGCTGCTCGATGGCCTTGAGGTAACGCGGCAACTCCTTGAGCCACTGCATCGGCGTTTCCCGGACAAACCCCGGATACACCAGATGGCTGAGCTGCTGCTTGATGTCGTTCAGGGCCACGGCTTGCGCCAGATCGATCTTGCCCTTGAAGCGCTTTTGCAAGCCGTGCCAGAGCTTGAGGATTTCCAGGGTCAGCTTCGCCACGCGCTCGGCGTGCTCGGTCCAGGCGCCACGCTTGCGTTCAGCCAGGGACGCCAGACCCGCACCGTCACGAGGCAGCGGGTCTTCGCCCTCAAGAATGCAGCTGTCGAGGCTGGCCAGCAGAATGTCTTCCACCAACGCATCGACACGCCCCATATCGCGATACAACAGACCCAATTCGGTCAGGCCCGGCAACTTGCCACGCAGGAACTTCGCCGATTCGGCCAGTTGCTGCATCAGCAGGCGCTGCAGCGCACGGCGATGCTGGAACTCGGCTTCGGCCGGCGTCGAGAAACGTCCTTCCTTGACCGTGCCCGCCTCTTCCACCAGTGCCGGATACACCGTCATCGACAGCCCGGCGATCTTCTGCTGGGTTTTCTCGGCGACGGCGGCAAATACTTTCGGCTCGACGGGCTGCTGGCTTTTCGCGGATTGCGGGACGGCCAGCGCAGCCTGGCTGGCTTCGGCGAAACGCGCAGTCAGCTCGGCCAGATCGCGACCTTCACCGAGGAACTTGCCCTGGCCGTCGACGATTTCCAGGTTCATCCGCAGATGGCTTTCGACCTGCTGCGCCGCCTCGGTCCAGGCTTCATCGCTGACCCGCGCACCGGTCATGCGCAAAAGCTCGCGCCCCAGGGCCTGGGGCAGCGAACCCTCGGCAAAGCTCATGCGCTGCAAGGCCGCCTTGACGAAGTCCGGCACCGGTACGAAGTTCTTGCGCAAGGCCTTGGGCAAGTTGCGCACCAGCGCAATGCACTTGGCTTCGATGACACCCGGCACCAGCCATTCCAGGCGTTCCGGTGGCAGCATCGGCAACAGCGGTGCCGGCACGCGCAGGGTCACGCCGTCCCGTGGATGGTTGGGTTCGAAGTGGTAGCCGAGCGCCAGTTCCAGGTCGCCGATGTGCAGCGTATCCGGATAGTGCTGGGCAGTGACTTCACTGGCTTCGCGGGCCAGCACGTCCTCTTCGCGCATGATCAGCAACTGTGGGTCTTTCTGGCTGTTGATCCGATACCAGCTGTCGAAGGTCGCCGTCTGATGGATCTCCGCCGGCAGTCGCGCGTCGTAGAAGGCGAACAGGGTTTCTTCGTCGGCGAGGATGTCGCGACGACGGGCCTTGGCTTCCAGTTCGTCGAGTTGTTCCAGCAACTGTTTGTTGGCGGTCAGGCACTTGGCCTTCGACTGGATCTCGCCGCGCACCAGTGCTTCGCGGATAAACAATTCGCGAGACACCACCGGGTCCACCGGGCCGTAATGCACCGGCCGACGGCCGACCACGATCAACCCGAACAGGGTGATCTGCTCGAACGCCACGACCTGGCCGCGCTTCTTCTCCCAGTGGGGTTCGAAGTGGTTTTTCTTGATCAGGTGCCCGGCCAGCGGCTCGATCCAGTCGGCATCGATCTTCGCCACCATGCGCGCGTAGAGCTTGGTGGTCTCCACCAGTTCGGCAGTCATCAGCCACTGCGGACGCTTTTTACCGATACCCGACGACGGATGAATCCAGAACCGCCGCTGGCGTGCACCGAGGTAATCACCCTCTTCGGTTTTCTGGCCGATCTGGCTCAGCAACCCCACCAGCACCGCTTTGTGCAATTTCGGATAGTCCGCCGGCTCTTTATTGAGGCTCAACTGCATGTCGCGGCAGATCAGGCTCAGCTGACGATGGGAGTCGCGCCATTCACGCAGGCGCAGGTAATTCAGGAAGTTCTTGCGACACCAGTTGCGCAACGGGCTGGCGCTCAGTGCCTGGCGCTGCTCCTCGAAACCGCGCCACAGATTGACCAGCCCGGCGAAGTCCGAGTCGGCGTCTTTCCATTGGGCGTGGGCCTGATCCGCCGCTTGCTGACGCTCCGGCGGACGCTCGCGCGGGTCCTGGATCGACATGGCGCTGGCGACGATCAGCACTTCCTGCAAGCTGCCGAGCTTCGCCGCTTCGAGCAACATGCGCCCCATGCGCGGGTCCACCGGCAGCCGCGCCAGTTGACGACCGAGTGGCGTCAATTGGCTGTTGCGGTCCACCGCCGAGAGTTCCTGCAGCAGGTTGTAACCGTCGCTGATGGCCTTGCCATCCGGCGGTTCGATGAACGGGAACGCGCTGACCTCGCCGAGACGCAGATGCAACATCTGCAAAATGACCGCTGCGAGGTTGGTCCGCAGGATTTCCGGATCGGTGAACTCCGGGCGACCGAGGAAATCCTCTTCGCTGTACAGGCGCACGCAAATGCCCGGCTCGACCCGTCCGCAACGGCCCTTGCGCTGGTTGGCACTGGCCTGGGAAATGGCCTCGATCGGCAGACGCTGAACCTTGGCCCGGTAGCTGTAACGGCTGATGCGCGCGGTGCCGCTGTCGATCACATAACGGATGCCCGGCACGGTCAGCGAGGTTTCCGCGACGTTGGTCGCCAAGACTACGCGACGGCCTGGGTGCGACTGGAAAATTCGCTGCTGCTCGGCCGGTGACAGGCGCGCGTACAACGGCAGGATTTCGGTGTGCTTGAGCTGGGCCTTGCGCAACATGTCGGCGGCGTCGCGAATCTCGCGCTCCCCCGGCAGGAACACCAGCACGTCACCGGGGCTGCGGCGCTCGCTGCGCTCATGGGCGGCAATTTCGTCGAGAGTGGCGAGGATCGCCTGGTCCACGGTCAAGTCGTCCTCGACGCGGTTGCCCTCTTCGTCCTGCTCCAGGGTCAGCGGGCGATACCAGGTGTCCACCGGGAAAGTACGGCCGGACACTTCGACAATCGGCGCATCGTCGAAGTGCTTGGAGAAGCGCTCCAGGTCGATGGTCGCCGAGGTGATGATGACCTTCAGGTCCGGGCGACGCGGCAGCAGGGTTTTCAGGTAGCCGAGCAGGAAGTCAATGTTGAGGCTGCGTTCGTGGGCTTCGTCGACGATGATCGTGTCGTAGCGTTCCAGATAGCGGTCGTTCTGGGTTTCCGCCAGCAGGATGCCATCGGTCATCAGCTTGATCAGGGTGTTGGAGTCGCTCTGATCCTCGAAACGCACCTGATAGCCGACCAGCGCGCCCAGCGGCGTGCCGAGCTCTTCAGCCACCCGGCTGGCGACGCTGCGCGCAGCAATTCGGCGCGGCTGGGTGTGCCCGATCAGGCCGTGCTGGCCGCGACCGATTTCCAGGCAGATCTTCGGCAACTGGGTGGTTTTACCCGAACCGGTTTCGCCGGCGATGATCAGCACCTGGTGCTGTTCCAGCGCTTTCTTGATTTCGTCGCGCTTGGCGGCGATCGGCAGGCTGTCGTCGTAACGAATCACCGGCAGGCTGGCCTTGCGCGCCAGCACCTGATCACAGGACGCCTGCGTGCGAGTCACCCATTGGGCCAGCTTGGCCTCGTCGGGTTTCTTGCGCAGCTCAAGCAACTGCCGCCGCAGCCGGTGGCGGTCGGCGAGCATGGCGTGATCGAGGTTTTTCAGCAGTTTGTCGATGGAGGGCGATTCGTCGGTCATCGGGTACGCAATTCGGTCGTCTAGTGGCGCAGAAGGCAGATTGTCGCAGATTTAAAGGACAAGCGAGATCCCTTGTAGGAGCGAGCTTGCTCCGGGCGGCGTTCCGACGATGAACTCAAGAACGCCACGGGGTGTCAGGTTTCCCGCGTCACCGTTAACGACCATCGTCGGAACGCCGCCCGGAGCAAGCTCGCTCCTACAGGGGATGCGTACCAGCGCTACTCTTAATCCAGGCCCTTGCGCCGATACGGGAACACATCAATCACCTTCCCCGCCCGAATCGCTTCTTGCAGGCTCTTCCAGTAATCGGCGTTGTACAACTCGCCATGCAGTTGGTCGAACAACCGGCGCTGCCCGGAATCGGCAAACAGGAACGGCGGAAACTCTTCCGGGAACACGTCCAGCGGCCCGATCGAATACCAGGGTTCGGAAGCCATTTCGTCCTCCGGGGTGCGTGGTTGCGGGATGTGCCGGAAGTTGGCCTCGGTAAGGAAGCAAATCTCGTCATAGTCGTAGAACACCACCCGGCCATGACGGGTGACGCCGAAGTTCTTCAACAGCATGTCGCCGGGAAAGATATTGGCCGCCGCCAGTTGCTTGATCGCCAGCCCGTAGTCTTCCAGGGCCTCGCGCACCTGCGCCTCGTTGGCGTTTTCCAGGTAGAGGTTCAGCGGGGTCATGCGTCGCTCGGTCCAGCAGTGACGGATCAGCACCGTGTCGTCTTCCACCGACACCGTGGACGGCGCGACTTCCAGCAACTCCTCCAGACACGCCGGGTCGAACTTGCTCAACGGGAAACGAAAGTCGGCGAACTCCTGGGTATCGGCCATGCGCCCGACCCGGTCGACGCTCTTCACCAGACGGTACTTTTCGATCACCGTGGCGCGGTCGACGTTTTTCGACGGCGAGAAACGGTCCTTGATGATTTTGAACACGGTGTTGAAACCCGGCAGGGTGAACACGCTCATGACCATGCCGCGCACACCGGGGGCCATGATGAACTGGTCGTCGGTATTGGCCAGGTGATTGATCAGGGCCCGGTAGAACTCCGATTTGCCGTGCTTGTAGAAGCCAATCGAGGTGTACAGCTCGGCAATGTGCTTGCCCGGCAGGATACGCCGCAGGAAGCCGATAAACTCCGCCGGCACCGGCACATCCACCATGAAATACGAGCGGGTGAAGGAGAAAATGATCGACACGTCCGCCTCGTCGGTGATCAGCGCATCGATCTGGATGCCGCGCCCTTCGAGGTGCAGCAATGGAATTGCCAGCGGCCATTGCTCGTCGGCGGTGTAGATGCGCCCCACCAGGTACGCGCCTTTATTGCGGTACAGCACCGAGGAAAACAGCTCGACGCTCAACTCCGGGTCCTTGCACACCCAATCCGGCAGGTTCTCGCGCAGTTGCGCTTCGAGGCGGCGCAGGTCCCCGGGCAGGTCGGCGTATTCTTCGCTGAAGCGGTAGTCGTCAAAAATGCTGGCGAGCATTGCCGACAATTGGCCTTGCGGCTTGTAGGTGCGGGTTTGCGCAGCCCGGGCGCGACGCAGGCTCGGCCGGGTGGTGTGGATGAACATGCAGCCGTCGCTGATCAGGTCATGGCTGAACAGCCCGCAGAAGATCGAGTTGTACCAGGTCTCGGACAGCTCATCGTCGAAACGCAGGTCGATCAGGCTGATGTAGGCGCTTTTGACCAGCGGCCAGCAGCTGACGTCCAGCGTGTCGGCGTCAAACGCGGTGCGCAGCCGCTCCACCGTTTCACCGACTTTGTCTTCGTACAGATTGATTCGTGCCGCCGACGCCGATTGCGTCTCTTGCCACAGGGCCTGCTCGAAACGGGCCCGGGCGCCGTCGGTGATCTGGCGAAAATGCTCGCGGTAATCGTCAAAGCCATCGAGGATCAAGCGGGCGATGTCGGCGGCTGGCCATTGCTGCGGCATGTTGAGACCTCTGCGGGAATTCGGAAGGCTTGAGCTTAGCCAGTGAACCGGGTGCAGGAGAAGCGTAATTTTCCGGCCGCCGCGTCATCGACGCCCTGAAGAGTTCAACGTCCGGTTTTCGGTTGCCATCGATCTCACACTCAGCAACACTTTCGCCCCTCCCTCAAGGAAGGAACGCACTGTGAACCCCGTCGATATTTTCCGTTTACTGTCCCTGGCGGCCATTTGGGGTGCGAGTTTTCTGTTCATGCGCATCATCGCCCCGGTGATCGGCTCCCTGCCTACTGCGTTTTTCCGCGTGTCGATTGCCGCGGTCGGGCTGTTGGTGATTCTTGGCCTGATGCGCACCAGCTGGGATTTCAAAGGCAAACTCAAGACCGTGATGCTGCTCGGGGTGATCAACTCCGGCATCCCGGCGACCCTGTACTCCGTTGCCGCCCAAGTACTGCCCGCCGGTTATTCGTCGATTTTCAACGCCACCACGCCGCTGATGGGCGTGCTGATCGGCGGCCTGTTTTTCCATGAAAAGCTCACCGCCGCCAAGCTCGGCGGAGTTTTTCTCGGGCTGTTCGGGGTCGGCGTGCTGACCCGCGCGGGCCCGGTGGCGTTCGATATCGGGTTGTTGATGGGCGCCGTAGCCTGCCTGCTCGCCACCACGTGCTACGGTTTTGCCGGTTTCCTGGCCCGGCGCTGGCTCGATCAGGCCGGTGGTCTCGACAGCCGTTTGTCGGCACTGGGCAGCATGCTTGGCGCGACGCTGTTCCTGCTGCCGCTGTTCGGTTACAGCGTGATCAGCCAGCCACCGGCGAGCTGGGGCGGTTGGAGCGTGTGGCTGTCGTTGCTGGGCTTGGGTCTGGGCTGCACGGCGTTTGCCTACATTATTTACTTCCGGCTGCTGAGCTCGATTGGTCCGGTGAAATCGATGACCACGACCTTCCTGATTCCGCTGTTCGGGGTGTTGTGGGGGGCGATGTTTCTCGACGAGCCGCTGTCGATGGCGCATATCTATGGCGGGGTGTTGATTGCGCTGGCGTTGTGGTTGGTGTTGAAGCCGGCTGCCGTGAAACCGGGTTTGGTGACTGACCGATAGTTTTATAGTGCTGCTTATGACGCCTTCGCGAGCAAGCCCGCTCCCACAGTGATTCGAGTCGTACACAAATTTTGTGTTCAGCACTTGAACCTGTGGGAGCGGGCTTGCTCGCGAAGACGGCCGATCAGACGCCAAAAATCACAAAGTTTGTCCGCAATTAAGCGGTTTTACGGAAGACGAATACCAGACCGACGATGATCAACAGCATGCCGAACAGGCTCAACATCGCCAGGCGATTGCCAAAGATCAGATAGTCCATCACTGCCGTTACCGCCGGCACCAGGTAAAACAGGCTGGTGACGTTCACCAGATTGCCTCGAGCGATCAAGCGGTACAGCAACAACGTCGCCAGCACCGACACCACCAGCCCCATCCACAGCACCGGCAGGATGAAACCGCTGCCGTGTTCGAAGTGAAACGGCTGGAAGGGTACGAAGACCCCGCATAACAACAGCCCCGCGAGGTATTGCACCGGCAGCGTGCCGAGGGGATTGTCGGTGATGCGTTTCTGCATGATCGAACCGAACGTCATGCTCGCCAGCGCGAGCAAACCGAAAAGCATCCCGGCTAGCGACATCCCGGCCAGTCCGATGCCCTGATAAACCACCATGATCAACCCGCTCAGCCCCAGGGCCAGACCGAACATCCGGCTCCAGGAGCGCTGACGCTCCATCAGCACCACGGTGAGGATCGGCTGCACGCCCATGATGGTCGCCATCACCCCGGGCGTGACCTTGAGGTCGAGGGCCAGCAGATAGAAAATCTGATAAGCCCCCAGCAACACCACGCCCGTGGCCATCGCATACATCATCGGTTTGCCGCCCTTGGGCAGCTTCAGCTTGAGCAACGGCACCAGCAACACCAGGCCGCAGAGCGCAATGACGAAACGGAACATCAGGAAGGCGAAGGGCGACGCGTGGGCCAGGCCCCATTTGGAGAAAATCGCCCCGCTGCTCCACAGCAGAACGAACAGGCTCGTGGACGCCGCCGCGAGCGCGGACTTTTTCGAAAGGACAAGCATGAATACCACCTGTAGTCAGGCAAAAAGCCAACTCAGCCGAAGCTGAAATTCAGTCGTTTTTTTTCAGGCAGGCAGGGGACCAGCAGAAAGCAGCTGATCAGCCCGAAATGCCAACGCCTGGCGGCGAGACCACCGCGCACACTGGCGTGCGACTGACAGGAGGGGGGTAATGACTGATCTGCCCGGGCTGCTGATTCCCGCACGGCACGACGCCAGCGTTGACCGCTGAATCGACTACCGCGTTGATGAGGGATGCAGGCATTGGGCTGATCTTTGCTCGAGGGATAAAAACGTGAGTCCGAAACTCACAGTGCGCCGACTATAACCAGCGTTCGACATGGATTGCAACGACTTGGCCAACAGGCCAGTAACGACAGTCGGCTCAGAGTCCGCATTGTGCAGCTTTTTTTTGGGGGGGCTCTGGATTCCGTGAAGAATCATAAAAAAACCGCTCACTACGAGCGGTTTTTTTTGTTTCCAGGAGCGCCTGTCAGCCAAACAGCCAATACCCCAACAACGTCAGCACCGCCACCGCCAGTACCGGGCGTAGTACACGGTAGGCCTTGGGATTGCGCCGCTTCCATTGCTTGACCACACCACTGAATTTGTCGCTGGAGTTCTTGCTCCAGGCATAGGCCTGGTTGATCCCGCCCACACGCTCGTCGTCCAGGTTCTGAGGAGCGGTGGCGCGACCCAGCCAGGCGCTTATACTGCGATTGATGCGGGTCATGAAGCGATTGCTCAGTGGACGCTCGATATCGCAGAACAGGATGACCCGGGTCTTTTCCGTTTCATTCTTGACCCAGTGCACGTAGGTCTCGTCGAACATCACGTCCTCGCCATCGCGCCAGGCGTAAACCTGACCGTCGACAAAGATGCGGCAATCATCGGAATTGGGGGTGGACAGGCCCAAGTGATAACGCAGGGAACCGGCAAACGGATCGCGATGCGGGTTGAGATGGCTGCCGCCCGGCAGCAGCGCGAACATGGCGCCTTTGACGTTGGGAATGCTGCTGACCAATTCCACGGTTCTCGGGCACAAGGCTGCGGCCGAAGGCAGCGGTTTGTCGTACCACTTGAGATAAAACCGCTTCCAGCCCTTCTTGAAGAACGAGCCGAAACCGGCGTCGTTGTTCTTTGCCGCCGCACGGATATACCCCTCGTCGAACAAGTGCATCGCTTCGTCGCGAATCACCTCCCAGTTGTCCCTGAGCACATCCAGTTCCGGGAACTTGCTGCGATCCAGATACGGTTTCGAAGGCACACCGGAAAACAGGTACATCAAGGCGTTATAGGGAGCGAACAGCGCCGAATGGTTCACGAACTGGCGCAAAACCGGCAGACGCGCCTTGCCGCGTAAATGCACATAGAGGGTGCTGCCGAGAAACAGCAGCAACAACGAGGCCTTCGCGGCAAACGATAAGGTCATCAACAACTCCTTTGAAGATAAGCGACACGTGCGCCACGTCCATTGTCCGACATGGCTGCTGGCATGATAAACACTACCGACCCGATGAAAAACCTGCACTTTTCAACATTCAATGTTAATGAATGTGCAACAAAGCATTTCTTAACATAAAACGCCTGAACGCGGGCTGATGCAGATCAGCAATGTTCAGCACTTACTGCTGATTCTCCTGTTCGGTGAACAGATCACTGAACAGCATGCTCGACAGGTAACGCTCACCGGAGTCCGGCAGGATCACGACAATGGTCTTGCCCTGCATTTCCGGGGTTTCCGCCAATCTTACGGCCACTGCCATGGCGGCGCCGCAGGAAATCCCGGACAAAATCCCTTCTTCCTGCATCAAGCGCAAGGCCATGGCCTTGGACTCTTCGTCGCTGACCAGCTCCACCCGATCGACCATCGACAAATCGAGGTTCTTCGGCACAAAACCGGCACCGATGCCCTGGATCTTGTGCGGGCTCGGCTTGATTTCTTCACCGGCCAGGGCCTGGGTGATCACCGGCGACACCGCCGGCTCCACTGCCACCGAGAGTATCGGTTTGCCCTGGGTATTCTTGATATACCGTGAAACTCCAGTGATGGTTCCACCGGTTCCGACGCCTGCCACCAGCACGTCGACCGCACCGTCGGTATCGTTCCAGATTTCCGGGCCGGTGGTCTTTTCGTGGATGGCCGGGTTGGCCGGGTTGTCGAACTGAGCCGGCATGAAGTACTTCGACGGGTCGCCGGCAACAATTTCACCGGCTTTCTCGATGGCCCCCTTCATGCCTTTGGCCGGCTCGGTCAACACCAGTTCGGCCCCCAGTGCCTTGAGCACCTTGCGGCGCTCGATACTCATGGACGCCGGCATGGTCAGCATCAGTTTGTAGCCACGGGCGGCAGCCACGAAGGCCAGGCCGATACCGGTATTGCCGGAGGTAGGTTCGACGATGGTCATGCCCGGCTTGAGTTTGCCACTGCTCTCGGCATCCCAGATCATGTTCGCGCCGATCCGGCACTTGACCGAGTAACCGGGGTTGCGCCCTTCGATCTTGGCCAGGATGGTCACACCACGCGGCGCAATGCGATTGATCTGCACCAGCGGCGTGTTGCCGATGGAGTGGGCGTTGTCAGCGAAAATGCGGCTCATGGCTGGGTCCTTAACGACAGCATTGAAATAGGGCATCAAGGTAAGCCTCTTGCCAGCAGGCGTCCAGTCAGGTCGGACGTCCGCTTATCAGTGCAGTCAATGGCTTTGGATCGAAGCCGGATGCTGGCTAATTTTTGCGCGTGACGATGTACCGGCCAGCGCCTTCTGCCGCACGGGGCGAATTCGCTTGCAGTTGCAGGAAATCCCAGCCCAGGCAGGCCAAGGCTAACGATCGCGGCACCTTTTCGCGACCACTGCTGTATCGGGTGATGCTGCGGGTACTGACCCCCAGTGCTTCAGCCGCCTGATGAAGCGGTAACCCGGTGCGAGCACGCCAATCAATAAAGATCCGGGTGTTTTCGTCGACGGCATTTTGTGCCAAGGCATCCAGGTAGAGAGTGTCCGCGCCAATCTGGATATCAAGCTCAGGCCATTCGACACTCCAGCCATCGTCACCCAGCGCAGCATGATCAAAGGCGACTCCCTGCAAAGGTTGGAGGCCTGGATAGGCATGCAGGTCGCAGCTCAAATCGAGCATCAGCTGCTGACCATTGATAAACGTCAGCGCCAAACGATAATCCGACAGCGCTTGCACTGCCGATAGCCGTGGTCGTTTCATGGGTAGCATCGTTTCCAATCCTCCAGCAATTGAGTCTGGTGGGCTCTGACCCAGTCCAGAGCTTCCCTGAGAATCAGTGGCGGCGCCTTGCCCACCATCACTTCGGCAGTTTCCAGGCTCAGCATGACGTCCAGCCCGCCACCCGTCAGATGAACGTGCGGCGGCGGATGATCCTTTTCACGCAACTGAATGCGATACGTATCTCGAAATCGGTATTTAGTAGACATGCCTGGCATGGTATCGCCAACTTGGCGATACCAACATACTGGCCAGCAGTCGAGACTGAGTCAAGATGTGACGCTCCATTCAGAGACTGAATAAGCCGTCTGCGTTCACAGTCGACCGGACACCGCGTTATAGTCGGGGCTGACTCTTTTATTGCGCCCCCGCCCTGCCGCGTTCAGGTCGGCGTTACCGTTCGAGGATTAGCAGATGAAGTTCGAAGGCACCCAGGCCTACGTCGCCACCGATGACCTGAAGCTGGCGGTCAACGCCGCCATCACCCTGGAGCGGCCGCTGCTGGTCAAGGGCGAACCGGGCACCGGCAAGACCATGCTCGCCGAGCAACTGGCCGAATCCTTTGGCGCCAGGCTGATCACCTGGCACATCAAGTCCACCACCAAGGCTCACCAGGGCCTGTACGAGTACGACGCGGTCAGCCGCCTGCGCGATTCACAGCTGGGCACGGAAAAGGTCCACGACGTTCGCAACTACCTGAAAAAGGGCAAGCTCTGGGAAGCCTTCGAATCCGAAGAGCGGGTGATCCTGCTGATCGACGAAATCGACAAGGCCGACATCGAATTCCCCAACGACCTGCTGCAAGAACTCGACAAGATGGAGTTCTACGTCTACGAGATCGACGAGACCATCAAGGCGAAAAAACGCCCGATCATCATCATTACCTCCAACAACGAGAAAGAGCTGCCGGATGCGTTCCTGCGCCGCTGCTTCTTCCACTACATCGCGTTCCCGGATCGCACCACGATGCAGCGGATCGTCGACGTGCATTACCCGGACATCAAGAAAGACCTGGTCAGTGAAGCGCTGGACGTGTTCTTCGATGTGCGCAAGGTGCCGGGCCTGAAGAAAAAGCCTTCGACCTCCGAGCTGGTCGACTGGCTGAAACTGCTGATGGCCGACAACATCGGCGAAGCGGTGCTGCGCGAGCGCGATCCGACCAAGGCCATCCCGCCGCTGGCCGGTGCGCTGGTGAAAAACGAACAGGACGTGCAACTGCTGGAGCGTCTGGCGTTCATGAGCCGGCGCGGCACCCGCTAAGAGGCTGATGCCATGCTGCTCAACCTGTTCAATGAAATGCGCGCAGCCAAGGTACCGGTCTCGGTGCGCGAGCTGCTGGACCTGATCAATGCGCTGAAAAAGCGCGTGACCTTCGCCGATATGGACGAGTTCTATTACCTGTCCCGGACGATCCTGGTGAAGGACGAAAAGCATTTCGACAAGTTCGACCGGGCGTTCGGAGCCTACTTCAATGGCTTGGAAAAACTCGACGACCACCTGCAAGCGCTGATTCCCGAAGACTGGTTGCGCAAGGAGTTCGAGCGCTCGCTGACCGATGAAGAACGGGCGGCGATCCAGTCCCTCGGCGGCCTGGACAAGCTGATCGAAGAGTTCAAGAAACGCCTGGAAGAACAGAAGGAACGCCACGCCGGTGGCAACAAGTGGATCGGCACCGGTGGTACCAGCCCGTTCGGCTCCGGGGGGTTCAACCCGGAAGGCATTCGGGTCGGCGACGCCGGCAAGCGCCAGGGCAAGGCGGCCAAGGTCTGGGACCAGCGCGAATACAAGAACCTCGACGACTCAGTCGAGCTGGGCACCCGCAACATCAAGGTCGCCCTGCGCCGCCTGCGCAAGTTCGCCCGTCAGGGCGCGGCGGAAGAGCTGGACATCGATGGCACCATCGATCACACCGCCAAGGATGCGGGGTTGCTGAACATCCAGATGCGGCCGGAGCGGCGTAACACCGTCAAGCTGTTGCTGCTGTTCGACATCGGCGGCTCGATGGATGCCCACGTGAAGATTTGCGAGGAGTTGTTCTCGGCCTGCAAGACCGAGTTCAAGCATCTGGAGTACTTCTACTTCCACAACTTCATTTATGAATCGGTGTGGAAGAACAACATGCGCCGCACCTCCGAGCGCACGTCGACCATGGACCTGCTGCACAAGTACGGTGCCGACTACAAAGTGATCTTCATCGGCGACGCCGCCATGGCGCCCTACGAAATCACCCAGCCGGGCGGCAGCGTCGAGCACTGGAACGAAGAAGCCGGTTACGTGTGGATGCAGCGGTTCAAGGAGAAGTACAAGAAGCTCATCTGGATCAACCCGTATCCGAAGGACACCTGGGGCTACACCTCTTCGACCAATATCGTGCGGGACTTGATCGAGGACCAGATGTATCCGCTGACATTGCGCGGGCTTGAGGAAGGGATGCGGTTTCTTTCCAAATAATCTCTGCTGTCTGTTCAGACGCCTTCGCGAGCAAGCCCGCTCCCACATTGGATCTTTGTTGTACACAAGACTCCTGTGGGAGCGGGCTTGCTCCGGGCGGCGTTCCGACGAAGCTTTTAGCCGTTCAAAAAGCGCCGCAAATACTCGACCTGTTCGCGATGCGCCACTTCCTGCACCACCGGCCGCAACAGCACCCGCGCGCCCGGCAAACATTGCGCCAAGCGCGCCAGCGCCAGCGGCGTCAATGCTCCCAGACGCGGATAACCGCCAATGGTCTGCCGATCATTGAGCAGCACGATCGGCTGCCCGTCCGGCGGCACCTGCACCGCACCCAGCGGGATGCCTTCGGAAATCATCGGCTTGCCCTGGTACTGCAACGCCGGGCCCAACAGGCGAATGCCCATTCGGTCGGCGCGGCTGTCGAGGCTCCACGCGCTGTTGAACGCATCGAACAGGCTCTGCCCGCTGAACTCACCGATCTGCGCACCGAGGACCAGGTCCAGCATTGGGCTGCCGGTGAAATCCGGCACGCATTCGCTCGGCAACTCCCGCAGCAACATCACCGAATTGCCCGAATAGCTCAAACACGCACCTTTGCCCAGCGCATGCCCCATTCCGTCCAGGCCGCCAAGCTCCTCACGGACTACCGTCGCGCTGCTGCCCAGTACTTTCGGTGCATCAAACCCACCCGGCGCCGCCAGATAGGCCCGGGCGCCGAGCAACGGTTGAGTGAATTGCAGACGCTGACCTTTATGCAGCCTGAAACTGCGCCACGGTGCCAGCGCCTCGCCGTCCACCTGCGCGCCAAGATCCGCTCCGGCCAAGGCCAGCACGCATTCTTCCTCGGCAACGACGGTAAACCCTCCGAGGGTGATTTCGATCACCGGCGCATCCAGTCCGTTGCCCAACAGCCAGTTGGCCCAGGACATCGAACGCCAATCGGCCGCGCCGCCCTGGGTCACGCCCAGATGCCGCACGCCGAATCGACCGGCATCCTGCAACAGGCACAACGCCGTGCTCGCTTCAATCATCAGACGGCTCATGCCTGCGCCTCCAGAGGCGTATCGTCACCGCCCAGATTAATGAACTCGGCATGGCCGACGGCTTCGAAGCGCACCGTATCGCCCGGCCGCATCAGGCTGTAGCCGTCACGGTTGCGATCGAACAATCTGGCCGGCGTGCGGCCGATCAGGTTCCAGCCCCCTGGCGACACCACCGGGTAGGCCGCCGTCTGCTGTTCGGCGATGCCGACACTGCCGGCGGCGACTTTCTTGCGTGGCGTGCTCAGACGCGGCGCGGCGAGCACCTCTTCCACCAGCCCCATGAAGGCGAAGCCCGGCGCAAAGCCCAGGGCGAACACCTGATACTCACGCTCGCTGTGACGACGGATCACCTCCTCCACCGCCAACCCGCTGCGCTGCGACAACAGGCTCAGTTCCGGTCCGACGCTCAAGTCGTACCACACCGGCAACACATGACATTGGCCGCGGGCATGCGCGTTGGGCGACAGGTCGATCAAGGCTTCGGCAATCAATTCCCGGGCCTGGGCAGGACTCAGCGCAATCAGGTCGTAATGCACCATCAAGGTCGTGTAAGACGGCACCAGATCGATCAGATGCCCGGCGAATGCCGTGCGCAGACTTTCACTGGCCGCCAGCATCCACGGCATGTTGCTTTCGGCAATTTCATCGAACAGGCGCACCATCAGGCAGTCCAGCGCCACCACTTCCACCCGCAGCTTCATGATGCGCTCTGCCGGTTCAAGGCTTCACGGATGCGTTGCACGGCAGCGACCGAACTGGCGTTGTCGCCGTGCACGCAAAGGGTGTTGGCCTGCAAAAGCAGGGCGCTGCCATCGCTGGCGGTGAGCTGATCGCCACGGGCAATGGTCAGCGCCTGCTCGATAATCTTTTCCGGGTCGTGATGCACCGCTCCCGGCAGTTGGCGCGAGACCAGCCTGCCCGCGCTGTCGTAAGCCCGATCGGCGAAGGCCTCGAACCACAGCGTGATGCCGTATTCATCGCCCACTTGTTGGGCGGCGCTGTTGTCTTTGGTCGCCATCAACATCAATGGCAGATTGCGGTCGTAGGACGCCACCGCTTGCAAGACGGCGCGCAACTGCACCGGGTTGGCCATCATGTCGTTGTACATCGCGCCATGGGGTTTGACATAACTGACCCGGCCGCCCTGGGCCCGGCAGATGCCGTCGAGGGCGCCGATCTGGTAATGCAGAATGTCTTGAAGTTCCTGGGTGGCATACGCCATGGAGCGGCGGCCAAACCCCACCAGATCCTGATAGGCCGGATGCGCGCCAACTTGCACACCGTGGCTGAGGGCCAGGCTGACGGTCTTGCGCATGACGCTCGGGTCGCCGGCGTGAAAACCGCAGGCGATGTTGGCGCAATCGATGAAGGGCATGATTTCTGCGTCCAGACCCATGGTCCAGCTGCCGAAACTCTCGCCGATGTCGCAGTTCAATAGCAGGCGGCTCACGCTGAACACTCCTGTAGGCTTTATTCTTTTTTGCTGCGGGACATATCTATAAGACACGCCCGCAGGTTATCAGTTACTGAGCGTCGAGTTGCTTGCCACGGGTTTCCGGCAGGCTCAAGGCCGCGAGGATCACCACGCCATAGGAAACCGCCGCAAAGGCACCGATGCCCACGCTCAGCGGTACGGTCTGGCTGAGCAAGCCGATCAGCAGCGGAAACAACGCCGCCAGCGCGCGGCCGATGTTGTAGCAAAAACCCTGGCCGGAACCACGAATGCGTGTAGGGAACAACTCGGTCAGGAATGCGCCCATGCCACTGAAAATCCCCGAGGCGAAGAAACCCAGCGGAAAGCCCAGCCACAGCATCACGCCGTTGCTGACCGGCAATTGCGTGTACAGCAACACAATGGTGAACGAGCCAACGGCAAACAGGATGAAGTTCTTTTTGCGTCCGAGAATGTCGGTCAAATAGGCGCTGATGACATAACCGACGTAGGACCCGACAATCACCATCGCCAGATAACCGCTGGTATTGAGTACGCTCAAACCGCGTTCGTTCTTCAGGAAAGTCGGTAGCCAGGAAGTGATGGCGTAGTAGCCACCCAGCGCGCCAGTGGTCAGCAACGAAGCGCGAATCGTGGTGAAGAGCATGCCGGGGGCGAAGATCTCGTAGAACTTCGACGAGTTGCTCGGCTCCTGTCTGGCTTTGGCCTCACGATAGATTTCCGGGTCCTTGACCAGACGGCGGACGAATATCACGAAGATTGCCGGAACGATGCCGAGGATGAACAGCGCACGCCAGGCGTCTTCCGGTGGCAATACCGAAAACAGCAGCGCATACAGAATCGCGGTCAGCCCCCAACCCAGCGCCCAGCCGGACTGCACCATGCCAACGGCCTTGCCACGGTCCTTGGCACGAATGACTTCACCGATCAGCACCGCGCCGGCCGTCCACTCGCCACCGAAACCGAAGCCCATCAGGGTCCGTGCGATCAGCAGTTGCTCGTAGCTCTGGGCAAAGCCGCAGAGAAAGGTGAAGAACGCAAACCACAACACCGTCAGTTGCAGCGTGCGTACACGACCGATGCGGTCGGACAGAATCCCTGCCACCCAACCACCGATGGCCGAAGCGATCAGCGTACTGGTATGAATCAGCCCGGCTTGACCGGTGGTGATGCCCCACATGGCAATCAGGGTCGGCACCACGAAGCTGAGCATCTGCGTGTCCATGCCGTCCAGGCCATAGCCGATCTTGCAGCTCCAGAAGGTGCGGCGTTCCTGCTGATTGATGTTGCGATACCAGTCGAAAGGTCCCGGGCGGGCCGAGGCTTTCGGAATGGCGGTGGTGTCGGGCGCACTCATGGCAAATCTCCGCGCTGATTTTATTGGTATTGTTCTGAGCCCCGACGACGCCTATCGTTGGGAACCGGATGCGTCGATTCTTGGATGCGCGCCCCTGCTGCGTCCAACTAATAAAAACCCGCCCTAGACATAAGAAATCCTTATCCCATGAACCTGAAGTTTCTCGAGACCTTTGTCTGGGTCGCCCGACTCAAGAGTTTCCGCCTGACCGCCGACAAGCTCTTCACCACTCAGGCCTCGATCTCCAGCCGCATCGCCGTGCTTGAAGGCGAGCTCGGGGTAAAACTATTTCTGCGGGACTCGCGCGGCGTGAGCCTGACGCCCGAAGGTCTCAAAGTGCTTGATTACGCCGAGCAGATGATGGACACCATGCAGGCGCTCAAGCAGTCGATCGAGACCCGTTCGAGCAAGGCCGGACGGGTGCGCATCGGCGTGATGGACACGGTGATCCATACCTGGCTCAGCCCGTTGGTGGCGCAGATGACCGATCACTACCCGCTGGTGGAAATCGAGCTGGTGGCCGATACCTCGCTCAACCTCTGCGATCAGCTGCAAAAAGGCTTTCTCGATGTGATCCTGCAAACCGACCTGCTGCGCCATGAAAGCGTGCGCAGCCTGGAACTGGCCAGCCACCCCATGGGCTGGATCGTCGCCAGCAATTCCCTGTACAACCGCGAGTATTCAGGCGTCGCCGATCTGGCGAACGAGCGAATCATCACCTACTCGAAAAACTCCCATCCGCATCAGGAAGTGCTCGCCCTGATGCAGGCCAATGGCGTGATGGCGCCACGGTTGAACTGCGTGAATTCGGTGTCGGCGATTACCCGTTTGTTGCGCGACGGTTTCGGCATCGGCGCATTGCCACCGGTGCTGGTGGCCGAGGAACTGGAGCGAGGGGAATTGACCTTGCTGGACATTGAGCAACGCCCGCCCAACCTGCAAGTGGTGGTGTCATGGCGGGTCGGCGCAGAGTGGGTCGAAGAGATCGTGACGTTGTGTCAGCACGTAGTGGAGCACTATGCGCAGAAGGTGGGCGAGCACTACATGGTCTTGAGCAAACCCCTGGCCAGCCTCTGAAAAGGCCCCTCACTGCACAAGTAGCAATCACTATCATTTGCATTAATATTTTGAAAATGTATTCTCTGCGCGCATTCAGCTAAACCACTGTCCAGAAGGAATCGGACTTGATGCGCGCTTACACGCAAAAACAGCAGCAATTGCTCTCGCACTGGAGCGAAGCCCTCAGCACTCCTGCCTTCCAGTCCCACCGCATCACCCTCGACCCTTTGAGCAATGCCCTGGAGCCCGCCGCCCAGCGCTGCTTCCAACGCCTGATCCGGCTTACACCTTGCGTCTCATCGAGGGCGTTGCCTGGCTCTGCCCCCTGACGCTGGCAGCCACGGCACGGGCTAACGAATAGTTGGGTTTTCTCATCAGCCGGTTGCTCTGGGCATCTGGCAAGGCGCACTGCTCCCTGTCGCTTACGCACTGGCCGCCGCCGGGATCCGCCGGGTGCGCTCGTTCACCACCACACCCCGCCCGGCAATCGTATCTACCCACACTTATCACGACTAAAAAAAAGACCAACTCATGACCCGAACCAAACTTTCCTTGCTGATTCCGCTGCTCGGCTCCGTCAGCGTCCAGGCCTGGGCCGAGGACACCGACCAGCAGCCCGGAACATTGAACATGCAAGCCACCGTCGTTTCCGCGACTCGTAGCGAAGCGACCATTGCCTCGATCCCAGGTTCGGTCCAGGTGATCGACGAACAACAGATCCGCCAACAGAGTGGCGCGGGACGTCGGGTCTCCGACATCCTGGGACAACTGGTTCCTGGCCTGGCGCCGTCCAGCGGCGGGATGAGCAACTTCGGCCAGACCCTGCGCGGGCGCAACATGCTGGTGTTGATCGACGGCGTGTCGCAGAACGCCACGCGTGACAACTTCCGCCAGCTCAACAGCATCGCACCGGCCAGTATCGAACGCATCGAGGTGGTTTCCGGCGCCAGCAGCATTTATGGTGCCGGTGCTTCGGGCGGCATCATCAACATCATCACCAAGCGCAATCAGGGTCAGGACCTTGCCTACAGCAGCAAACTGGGCCTGACCAGCGGCAACAACCTCAACAGCAAGGGTTTCGCCTACGAGGCCTTTCAGAGTGCGACCGGGCGCAAGGATGCCCTGGACTGGTACGTGTCCGCCGACCTGACCCAGCGCAACGATCAGTTCGACGGCAATGGCAATCGCATCCCTCAGGACACCTCCCAGGGCAGCAACATGGACACCGAAACCTATGACCTGCAAGGTCGTTTCGGTTACGAACTGGATGCCGACAAAAAACTCAGCCTGTCGCTGCAGGACTACAAGGACCAGCAGGACACCGGCTACACAAAAGACCCGAAAAACCTGCAACAGGCCGTGGCGGTCAAGGGACTGAAACTCGACGACCAGCCCTACACCCATAACCAGGCGGCCAACCTCAACTACACCGATAACGACTTCTACGGCCAGGGCCTGCAACTGGAAAGCTACTGGCGCCGGGCCGACGCGCTGTTCTTCCCGGACCTTTCGCGGGGCAAGGCCGGGATCGCCGACAACAACAGCGTGCAGGATGTCTATGGGTTGCGTGCGGCCATCGACACGCCGTTGCCGGCCATCGGCAGTGCCACAGGCAACCTGGTCTGGGGCGCCGACTATGATCACGAACGCTCCCGCCAACGCGGTGACCAATACACCCTCAAAGGGCTGACCTACACCAAGACCGGCACCACTTACGAGATGGGCCCGGATATCGAGACCACCACCAAGGCGCTGTTCGGGCAGATGTCCTGGGACATCGCAGACTGGACCTTGCGTGGCGGCGTGCGCCGTGAATGGATCGAAAGCGAGGTCTCCGACAGCATCGCTTACGGTCAGATCGTGCAGACCGGCGTACGCGCCATCCTGCCCGGGGACACCCTCAAATACGACGCGACGCTCTATAACCTGGGCGCGGTCTATCACCTGAGTGAACATCAGGACGTCTTCGCCAATTACAGCCAGGGCTTTTCGCTGCCGGACATCCAGCGCTTCTTGCGTGACGTGAGCAGCACCTTCGACATCCAGAGCCTCAACGCCCAGGCCATCAAGGTCGACAGCTACGAGCTGGGCTGGCGCGGTGACTGGGACCAGTGGCAGGCCGACGTCACCGTCTATGAAAACACCTCGGACGTGACCCAGTTCTACGATGCCAATAGCCGTGTCTTGCGTCTGATCAATCAGAAGGAGCGGGTTCGCGGCATCGAAAACAGCCTGACCTACCGCGCGACCGATCACTGGTCGGTGGGTGGCACCTATGCCTGGGCCAAGGGCGAGACCCAGCAGAACGGGAAATGGATCGATCTGCCGGCGACACGCATTTCACCGGCCAAAACCACGCTGTTCGTCGGCTACACCGAAGACGACTACAGCCTGCGCCTGCAAGGCATGCACCTGGCCAGTTACGACGCTGCCGCCAAGGACAACAACGGGCGTGACATTGAAGGCTATACGCTGGTGGACCTGCTCGGCTCCGTGTACTTGCCTGTCGGTCGCCTGGAAGGCGGGGTGTACAACCTGACCAACCGAACGTACGTCAACCTGTTCGCCCAGGCCAACGCCAAAGCGCCATTCCCCAACGCCGAAGGCCGTACCTTGAGCCTGACCTATTCGATAGATTGGTAATCAGGCAAGGAGCCGGCTTGCCGGCTCCTTGACGTTCGACGGTGTTACAAACCGCGCAAATCCCGCTCTTCGATCGGCCGACTCTGACGCAGACGCTTGCCGCCCAGCACCACCCAGTCAATCAGGCGGAACAGGCACTCCAGGCCAAACGACAGCAGCAAGGCGCCGCTCATGCCCCAAGCCATCGCTTCGGGCGTCAACAGGATCTGGTAGCTGTAGCCATTCCAGGTTTCCTTGCGGATGTCCGGATCAGCGGCCAGCACCACTTGCAGGAAGCGGATGTACCACGGTCCTTGCATCGCCTGGAATTGCTTGTCCAGCGCCAGTTGGCGGGTCAGCAGGTTGCTCAGGCTGTCGGCGTCGCTGCGAAAGATCGGGTCTTCGCTGGCACGGTAATGGGCCACCAGGGCCTGCATGTCACCTTTGAAGAACTGATTGGCAGTGTTCTGAAAGCCGCTCAATCCGGCTTGCGCCTCGATCAGATGGGCTTCGACCCGCTTGGCGTAATCGCCGATGAAGCCCGGCACCTGGACACCGATCAACAGGCCCGCCGCAAACAACACCAGCCGTAGATAACTGAGCAACATGCAAGGAGTCCTTATTCGGTCGTGCCCTGACTGACGCATTCGCCGCGTCGCCACAGGCTCCATTGACCCGGTTCGTAACGGGTCCAGGTTTCGTTTTCGGTCAGGGGTTCGGTGGCGATGACGGTGACCACATCGTTAGGCGTGGTTTCGGCCTGAAAGTCGACGATCACATCGACATCTTTCAAGCGTGCCGGGCCAAACGGTGCACGACGGGTGATCTGCGCCAATTTGGTCGAGCAATAGCAGAACAGCCAGTCGCCGTCGCTGAGCAGACAGTTGAACACACCTTTGCTGCGGTACTCGGCGCAGGCGGCGACCAGGTCCGGCAACAGTGCTTCGACCTCGACCGGCTCGGGGAATGCCCCACGCACGCGGTTGAGCAAATCGCAGAACGCCGCTTCACTGTCGGTGTCACCCACGGGGCGATAGAAACTGGCCGCGGGCTGAAAGTCCGCCAACTGGCCGTTATGGGCGAAACACCAGTTGCGTCCCCACAACTCACGGACGAACGGATGTGTGTTGGACAGGCAGACCTTGCCGACGTTGGCCTGGCGGATGTGCCCGATCACCACTTCGCTCTTGATCGGATAACGCTGCACCAAGTTCGCGACTTCCGACTCGCAGCTTGCCGCCGGGTCCTGGAACAACCGCAGCCCACGGCCTTCATAGAAGGCAATGCCCCAACCATCGCGGTGTGGGCCGGTGCGTCCGCCGCGCTGCATCAGCCCGGTAAAGCTGAACACGATATCGGTCGGGACATTGGCACTCATGCCCAATAACTCACACATGCTCGGACTCTCGCTCAATCGCAGGGGCAAGGTTACAAACGGGGTTCGACTCGCATCCGCTGAGGATTGCTCGGCACGGGTGGACGACCGTAACGATCATCGCCGGCACCGCCGAACGGTTGATCATGCTCAGGCTCGTCGGCACGGACGGCGGCTTTGGTGGCAGCCTCGCGCTCCTTGCGGGCATTGGAGGCGCGTTCGATGGGGAAACGGATCGCCACCAGCACCAGATAGAGGCCGAACGCGATCATGCCGTACATGAACAGATCGGAAATCGCCCGCCAGGCGTTATTGCCGACCTTGAACAGCAGGTCGAGCGCAGTAATGGCGACGGCCGGTGCGATTTTATCCTTGACCGGATCGATGATGGTCGGGCTGAACAGCAACACGGCCATCGCCAGCCGCAGCGGCTCACGCAGCCAACGCCACATCCAGCGGGTCAAGCGCATCCACACCAACAGGCAGCCCAAAGCGGCAAAGGCGTAGAGGCCCCAAGCGATCAGATAGTCGTTCTCGGTCATGGTGTCCATGGCAAGGCAGGCAAAGAGGCGCTTATGATAACGGCTTTTCGCCCATCAGGCTGCATCAATGCCTGACAGTTAAGCGCGGCCCTGTGGGAGCGGGCTTGCTCGCGAATGCGGCTTATCATTCAACAATGATATTGACTGACCCGACGCCTTCGCGAGCAAGCCTGCTCCCACAGGTTGCCAAGCCCCTATTCCGTACACTGCTCGAGAGCCCTTCATGCCCCTATCCGCCAACACTTGCGACGCTCCGATTGCCCACAAGGCTGATGGCTCCGACCCGTATGCCTGGCTGCAAGAGCGCGACACCGATGCAGTGCTCGACTACCTGAAAGCCGAAAACCGCTATCAGGAAGCGCAGACCGCCGACCAGGCCGGGCTGCGCGAAACCCTGTTCGAGGAGATCAAGGGGCGGATTCTCGAGACCGATTTGTCCCTGCCCTCGCCATGGGGACCGTATCTGTACTACACCCGCACCATGGCGGGCGATGAATACGCCCGGCACTACCGCTGCCCGCGTCCGGCCGATGACAGCCTGACCCTCGACGAAAGCCGCGAACAACTGCTGCTGGACCCGAACGAACTGGCCAACGGCGGCTTCTTTTCCCTGGGGGCGTTCAGCATCAGCCCGGATCATCAGCGCCTGGCCTACAGCGTCGACTCCAGTGGCGACGAAATTTACACGCTGTTCGTGAAGGAACTGTCCGACGGCCGCGTCAGCGAGCTGGAATTCCAGGACTGTGACGGCAGCATGACCTGGGCCAACGACAGCCTGACGCTGTTCTTTGGCGAACTGGACGACACCCATCGCCCGCACAAGCTGTATCGCTATCGACTGGACGGCACGGCGGCCGAAGAAGTGTTCCATGAACCGGACGGCCGCTTCTTCATGCATTGCTACCGCTCAAGCTCCGAGCAGCAATTGCTGCTGTCCGTGGGCAGCAAGACCACCAGCGAAGTCTGGGTCCTCGATGCCTCCCAGCCCCAGCAGGCGTTCACCTGCCTGGCACCACGGGTCGAGGATCATGAGTACGACGTCGACCACGGTGCACTCGACGGCCAATCGACCTGGTTCATTCGCAGCAACCGTGACGGTATCAATTTCGCCTTGTACACGGCCGTCGATACCGGCGCCGCGCCGACCGTAGCCGATTGGCAGAACCTGATCCCCCACAGCGACACGGTGATGATCGACGGCATCAGCCTGAACACCGGGGCCATGACCCTGAGCCTGCGGGTCGGCGGCTTGCCGGTCATCGAGGTTCATCCGCAAGGCCTGGCGCCTTATCGCGTGCAACTGCCGGATGCGGCCTATAGCCTGCATGTGCAAAACAGCCTGGAATTCGAAAGCCAGCGGATTCGCCTGCGCTACGAAGCGTTGAACCGTCCGGCGCAAATCCGCCAACTGGACCTGGCTTCCGGCGAGCAGAAAGTTCTCAAGCAAACCCCGGTGCTCGGCCCGTTCGATGCCGACGACTACGTCAGCCAGCGTCTGTGGGCCACCGCCCCGGACGGTACGCAAGTGCCCATCAGCCTGGTGATCAAGCGCACAGACCTGGGCAAACCCGTGCCGCTGTACCTCTACGGCTATGGCGCCTATGGCGAAAGCCTCGACCCATGGTTTTCCCATGCGCGCCTGAGCCTGCTGGATCGCGGCATGGCGTTCGCCATTGCCCACGTGCGTGGCGGTGGCGAACTGGGGGAAGCCTGGTATCGCGCCGGCAAGCAGGAGCACAAGCACAACACCTTCAGTGACTTTATCGCCTGCGCCGAGCACCTGATCGCCCAAGGCTTTACCACTGCAGCGCAGTTGGCGATCAGCGGCGGCAGCGCCGGTGGCTTGCTGATCGGCGCAGTGCTCAATCAACGGCCGGAGCTGTTTGGCGCCGCCATCGCCGAAGTGCCGTTCGTCGACGTACTCAACACCATGCTCGACCCTGACCTGCCATTGACCGTTACGGAATACGACGAATGGGGCAACCCTGAAGAGCCGGACGTCCATGACCGGATCAAGGCCTATGCCCCTTACGAAAACGTCACCGCACAAGCTTATCCGGCGACCCTGGTGATCGCCGGTTACAACGACAGCCGTGTGCAGTATTGGGAAGCCGCCAAGTGGGTGGCGAAACTGCGCGCGACCAAAACCGACAGCCATCCACTACTGCTCAAGACAGAACTGGGTGCCGGGCATGGCGGGATGAGCGGTCGATATCAGGGATTGCGTGACGTAGCACTCGAATATGCATTTTTGTTCAAGGTTTTGGGCATTGCCTGAGGAACCTGGCGCGGTGTGCCGGTCTTAATTGCGTACACCGGCGGCCGATATAACACAAAACCCATGTGGGAGCGGGCTTGCTCGCGAAGGCGGTGTGTCAGTCAACATCTCTGCTGAATGTTACTGCCCCTTCGCGAGCAAGTCGGATCGCCGCACCGCCGCTCCCACAGGGGATTTGCGGTGACTTCAAATTCGAGCCAGTAACAGACACAACAATAAAGACCGTGACGACATGTCTGAACCAACTTTTCTGAACAACGAAATTCGCGACTGGCTGATGGATTGCGGCCTGTTCAATCAACTGCTGCCGGCGGACCTTGCCGCGGCTTCGGGCTACTTCAGTATCAGCAGCATTGCCCAGGGCGAGGAGATCTTCCAGGAGGGCGATGCCGGCAGTTTCATGTGCATCATCCATACCGGTCAGGTGGCTGTGCAGAAAACCACCGCTGACGGGCAGCGAGTCACCATCGCCACGTTGCGCAGCGGCCGCTCGTTCGGCGAAATGGCCGTGCTCGACGGCGAACGGCGCTCGGCCAGTTGCGTGGCCGCAAGCAATTGCCAGTTGCTCAACCTGGGCAAGGACTCGCTGGAAAAAATGCTCAACGACGCACCGAAAATCGCCGCCAAGATCATCCGCGCCCTCGCCGTGTCCCTTTCCAAACGCCTGCGCATGGCCGACGGCCAACTGCTTTCGCAGCAGGTCTAGCCACCCGGCGACTTGATTTTCGGCGGATTGGGCTCCAGGCCCGGTATCGGCTGGTCCTTGGCCGGCGGGCTCGGCATTTCAATCGGCACCAACGGCGGACCGCTACTGCCAGGGCCGACTTTAGGCAAAGGCACCGGGCTGATTTGCGGGTACGGCGTGGGTGTCGCAGTGCCGGGTGAACCGGGTACCGGTGCGGGGCTTACGGGAATCGATTGCAACTGTTGAGCCTGCACTGCAGTTATCGAGAGCGCAGCCAGGGCAATGGCCGTTAGAATAGTGCGCTTCATCAATGGCTCCGTTGGCCTTGTCGTCATAAACAGGCTACTCCCAACTGCGTCTGTTTGCCCTCCCCTGTGCAGCCAATTTTCTTCAAGTGAGCCCCATGAAACGTTTCGTTCTGCTGGACACCACTCCCATTCCTGAAAACGGCGGTGCCCTGTGCCTGTTCGAATACGGCGAGGATTTCGTCATCAAGATCCAGGGTGGCGATGGCGGACAATTGATGAACACGCGCATGCATGGCTCCGAAGATGCCCTGGCCGAGATCCCGTGTCGCAAAGTCGCCGGTCGACCAAACTCACGGGTGCTCATCGGCGGCCTGGGCATGGGGTTCACCCTCGCTTCGGCGCTCAAGCACCTGGGCAAGACCGCTGAAGTGGTGGTCGCCGAACTGGTCCCCGGTGTCGTGGAGTGGAACCGTGGACCGCTGGGCGAGAAGGCTGGCAATCCACTGCTCGACCCGCGGACGGTGATTCGCATGGAAGACGTGGCCAAAGTCCTGCAAGCCGAACCCCAGGGCTTCGATGCCATCATGCTCGACGTCGACAACGGCCCCGAAGGCCTGACCCAGAGAGCCAACAGCTGGCTGTACTCCACCGGTGGCCTCAGTGCCTGCGCCAAGGCCCTGAGACCAAAAGGTGTACTGGCGGTCTGGTCGGCCAGCGCTGACCGGCAATTTTCCGACAAACTGAAGAAAGCCGGCTTCAAGGCTGACGAAGTGCAGGTCTTCGCCCATGGCAACAAGGGCACCCGCCACACCATCTGGATTGCCGAGAAGCTCAAGGGCTGAGCTAAACTTCGCTTAATACCGTCATTAGTCTTTCTGCAAAGGTGAACCCATGAGTTCGTCCACCCCGACCAACACGTCCAAGCTGGATCGCATCCTCGCCGACAACCAGCGCGACAAGGAAATGGGCTACCGCGACAAGGCCCTGAAGATGTACCCGCACGTCTGTGGCCGCTGCGCCCGTGAGTTCTCCGGCAAGCGCCTGAGCGAACTGACGGTGCACCATCGCGACCACAACCACGACAACAACCCGCAGGACGGCTCGAACTGGGAGTTGTTGTGCCTGTACTGCCACGATAACGAACACTCGCGGTATACCGACCAGCAGTATTTCGACGAAGGCTCCCTCAGCACGCCGAAAATCGCCAAGGCCACGCATAATCCATTTGCGGCGCTCGCCGGGTTGATGAAAAAGGAAGACTGAAACTCTTCAGCGCCTGAACTGGCCTCTTCGCGGGCAAGCCCGCTCCCACATTGATCCGCGTCCGTATGGGCTCCTCGGTCAACTGTGGGAGCGGGCTTGCTCGCGAAAACAATCGCCTCGACACCGCCAATCTCAAACCGAACACCCCCGCCCCAATCCCCGTATAATCGCGCTTTTTTCCCGAAAGGCACCCCGCTCGTGGCAGACAAACGGTACAGCTGCATTGGTTTGTATAACCCCAAATCACCGGAAAACGTAGGTTCGGTGATGCGAGCCGCTGGCTGTTATGGCGTGGCATCGGTGTTCTACACCGGCAAGCGCTATGAGCGCGCCGCCGACTTCGTCACCGATACCAAGCGCGTGCACTACGACATCCCGCTGATCGGCATCGACGACCTGAAGAAAATCCTGCCCCTCAATTGTGTGCCCGTCGCCGTGGAACTGGTCGAAGGCGCTCGCCCGTTGCCGGAATACACCCACCCGGATCGCGCGCTATACATCTTCGGCCCGGAAGACGGATCGCTGGACAAAGAGATTCGCGACTGGTGTGAAGACGTGGTCTACATTCCGACCACCGGTTGCATGAACCTGGCCGCCACGGTCAACGTCGTGCTCTACGACCGCATGGCCAAGGGGCTCAATACCCGCTCCGGGCCAAAATTCCGCTGAATCGCCGCACATCCGATTGAACGAGCTGCCTGCCCGGGCAGTCAGCTTGTCTATCGATCACTGAAGCCTGGAGACAGACCATGAGCGAACTCAAACCCGTCGAGCGTATCGAATCCACCCCGTTCCAGGGCCCCTCCGGGCAAAACGTGCAGGGCTGGGAACGCATCGGCTCCCTGGCCGGCGGCGTGGTGATGGTGGGCAAGGGCCTGCGTCGTGGCGGGATCTTTGGCCTGATCCAGGTGGCCATCGGCGGCGTCGCCCTGGCGCGCGGCGTTACCGGCCACAGTTCGGCGAAAAGCCTGCTGGAGAAAGGCCGCCAGGACATGAACAACGTGCGGGCGAAAATCCAGCGGGCGGGTGAAGAACTGAGCCAGTTGAAGGCCAATGCCGAGGCGGCGACCAAAACCGCCAACGTTACCGGCAAGCCGAAAGCCGGGGTTTGAATCCGGATTTGCGCTGAGGCAACCGGCCTCTTCGTCGGAACGCCGCCCGGAGCAAGCCCGCTCCCACAGGTTCAGCGCAATCCATGTGGGAGCGGGCTTGCTCGCGAATGGCGGTGTTACTGAATCAACTCGGTACTGAGCACTTTTGAAGAACCACCGATCACGCTCTCGCTGAGCTGAACAAACGCCTTGGTATCGATATCCCCCTGCCGCATCGCCCCGCGCAACACATCGTCCAGCGAACGCTTGTTATGGGTTTTCAGGCGAATTTCGCGATCCAGCTCCTGCAGCAACACCACTGCCCTGGCCAGCTGCGCCGGGTTGATCCACTCGCCGCGCAGCGTGGTGACTTTCTGGCTGATCATGACCAGCTTGCCGTGCAGACTCTCGTAGCGTTCATCGCTCATGCCGCCGGCCCGGCGTACCAGTTCTATAGCGTAATACTCGGCAAAGCCTTCACTGATCCAGTCGCTGCGCTGCGTGCCGTTGATCCGCCCGAACATCTGGGCCAACTCACGGACCAGGGCACTGCTGCCACTTTCGCTGACCAGCGGCAGGTGACTGTTGAGATAGATCGACTCGTGCGCCGACTGACTGCCGCGCCACATTGGATCATTGGCCCCGACGATCAGCAGTTTGCCAGGGTGACGCGGATACAGCGCCTGCACTTGCGGCCAGACGAAGGTCAGCAGCGTCAGCACATCCATTCGCCGCATACCCTGCCCCAGTGGCGAGGCGACGGTGACTTCCGTCTCGCCCAGACGCGTACGGCGGCTGCCAAGCTGGCCGGCGAGCATCCAGCCCGTGGGCCGATCGAACAGTCGGGAGGGGTTATCGATACGGAATTTGTTCTGACCAATGCGCGGCCACGCGGTTTCAACGCTTTTCCAGCCACCGGGCAGCTCGAACTCAAGGCGTGAAACCAGTTCGATGCCATCCTGTTGATCGAGTTTGGCCGCCGGCACCAGATCTTCGCCGCGCATCAACGCCCAGTCTGGCGTCATGCGCGTGTCGAAGCTGCCGCTCTTGCGCCCGTGGCTGATATTCACGCGGTAGGTCAGGCTGGCCTTGTCAGCAGTCGGACGCCAGACTCCTCGCGCCGCTTTGCCGGGGGTCAGTTGCCATTGGCCGTCAGCCTTGAAATCGCTGTAGCGGCTGCCATCGCCGAGGTCAAAATCCAGGCTGCGCACCGCCGAACCCTGGGCGAGCGTCAGGCGCACTTCGGCCTGATCGCTCTGCGGCAACAGGTGCACGTGATAATCCAGATTGACCTTGTTCGCTGCCCATACGGGCGAACTCACGGTCAGTAATCCAATGAACCACGCCTGCCGCCATCCCACAGCCATACACACTCCTTCGTGAAACGTTAACCGTCAGGCTGTCAGCCGGCGCGGAAAATCAGGTGATCTTCCCAATCGTCTTCCGGCACGCTGCCTTCGGCGAGCATGCGCCCGGACTGGGAAATCCGCTCGTGATGTACGGCATCGCGATCACCGCACACCAGGTGATGCCACAACGGCAGGTCCTTGCCTTCACTGACCAGGCGATAGCCGCAGGTCGGCGGGAGCCATTTGAATTCGTCGGCCTTTCCCGGCGTGAGCTGGATACAGTCCGGCACAGAGTCACGACGGTTAGGATAGTCCGTGCACTGGCAGGTTTTCAGGTCCAGCAATTTGCAGGCGATGCGCGTGTAATAAACGCTGTTGTCGTCTTCGTCTTCAAGCTTTTGCAGGCAGCACAATCCACAGCCGTCGCACAGCGACTCCCATTCCTCCTGATCGAGTTGATCGAGGGTTTTGCGTATCCAGAACGGTTCTACTTTGGCGGCCATGGTTCGAGCATCGACATCAGGTGGTGAAAAGGCCGCCAGTCTAGTGCCCGAAGCCCCTTGGGCCAAGCATTGGCGACTGTCGGTAGAACGGGCTTGTCAGTTTTCGCGCTGCCAAGTAGGGTTTTGCGTCGCTCCCACTTTCAAACGTAGCAAGGAATCTCTTGATGAGTGCCAACCCACGCGTTGCCGATTACGCCATTCACCCTCAGTTCACCGATCGCTGGTCGCCCCGTGCCTTCACTGGCGAAACGATTCCGGAGGAAACCCTGCTGAGCTTCTTCGAAGCCGCCCGCTGGGCACCCTCGGCCTACAACTCGCAGCCGTGGCGCTTCCTCTACGCACGTCGCGACACGCCGAACTGGGAGCGTTACCTGGGCCTGCTGAACGAGTTCAACCGCAGCTGGGCACAACACGCTTCGGCCCTGGTGATCGTGATTTCGAAAACCACCTTCGCCGTGCCTGGCGCCACCGAAGAAACCCCGGCCCTGTGGCACACCTTCGACACCGGTTCCGCCTGGGGCCACCTGGCCTTGCAAGCGAGCCTGAGCGGCTGGCACACCCACGGGATGGCCGGTTTCGACCAGGAACTGACCCGCAAGGAGCTGAACATTCCTGAAGGCTACGCCCTGCACGCCGCCGTCGCGGTGGGCAAGCTGGGGGACAAGGCAAGCCTGGCGGACTACCTGCAAGCCCGTGAAGAACCCAGCCCGCGTCGTCCATTGAGCGAGTTGGCGGCTGAAGGCGACTTCACCCTCTAAGCCACACTGCAAAACCAATGTGGGAGCGGGCTTGCTCGCGAAAAGGCCGTGTCAGACAAAGATATGTTGAATGACACAACGCTTTCGCGAGCAAGCCCGCTCCCACATTTTTGATTGCGGCGAATCAATACCCGCGATCGAAATCCACTTCCCCGCGCAACGCCTCTCCCGCCTGATACGCCCGCAGGTTTTCGACAAACAGCTTCACCATCATCGACGGCGAAGTCGGTGCCGAACTGTGGCCGGTCAGCAGCAGGCCCCAGGCCGTCCAGAATGGATGACGCTGGGGCAATGGTTCCTGACGGCATACATCGATCACCGCACCCGCCAGATGCCCTTCCTTCAAGGCATCCACCAGTTCCGCATCGACCACCGCCACACCGCGCCCGGCATTGATGAACAACCCGGTCGGCTTGAATTGCCTGAACAGCGCCGCATCGTAGATATCGTGGGTGTCCGGCGTGTTCGGCAGCAGATTGACCACGTAATCGACCTCACCGACCAGCCGCGGCAGGTCCGCCAGTGAACCGACTTCGATAAACGGTGCCTGCTGACGCGCGCTGCTGGCAACGCCATACAACTCGACGCCAAACGGCACGAGGAACTGCGCGACACTTTGACCGATGTCACCCGTGCCGACGATCAACACCTTGCGCCCCGCCAGGCTCTGGCCATGGCGGCTGTCCCATTTGCGCTCGACCTGGCTGACCAGTCGCGCCAGCACTTCACGCTCGTGACCGAGCATATACGTGAGCACGTACTCGGCCATGACCTGGCCGAAGATGCCGACTGCACGGGTCAGCCGATAGTGCCGCGGCAAACCATCGGCCAGCAGCGGCGTAATGCCGGCCCAGGTCGATTGCAGCCATTGCGGCTGATGGCCCTGGCGTAACAGGGTCGCCAGTAAATCAGGCTGGCCGAGCCACACCGGACAATCGGCGGCCTGGCTGGCCAGTTCGGCGGAGTCACCGCTGGTCAGCACCTCCAGATCCGGTGCCGCCTCGCGCAACAGTCGGGCGTACACAGGGTGGTCGTGTTCAGCAATCAGGACGCGCATGCTTCAAACCTTTCAAAAACGGTGCAGACGGCCGCCGACAGAGCTGTGCTCCGTCGATGCTGCCATCGCTAAAATCAATCAGTGTTTCATAACCACTCTGAACAGAGCCTGTCTGCCGCTCACACCGGATCGTTGCGACGCAACAACTCTTCCGGCAAGTGCTCGATGTACTCGTCTTCGGCAGGCGGCATTTGCAGGTGATAACCCTGTTTTTCGAGGTTTTCCAGTACGACCGCGATGTCCTCGCGCGACAGCTTGCGCTCGGGGGTCAGCACCATGTCGAACGCGTGGATGGCCTTGCCGAAGGCTGCCATCAGGGCATCCGGCACGCGCTCCAGAGCATCGCTCTTGAGCACATACAGGTACATTTCGTTTTTCTTCGAGCTGCGGTAGATGGAGCAAATACGTTTCAAGGCTGTTCTCCGGCGGTGGCCAGGCTGTCGAGCAGCGCCTGGCCCATCAATTCGCGGCGCCAGCCACGCAGCGAATCAGGCAATTGGTAGGGACCATTGGGGAAGCCGCTCTTGAGCAGCGCTTCCAGGGTTTTCTTGCGCAGCATCAGTTCCGGCGCAATGCTCAGGCGCTCGGCTTCGGCCTGGCCGATGGCTTTGAGCTGCTTGAGTAGCACGGCAGCGTCAACCGGTAATGGCTCTGGCACGGCTGGCGGCCATTGATCAGGCGACACACTGCCAGAGCGCTTGATCAGATCAAGCAGAAACTGGCCGTCCTGACGCACGGTACGCGGGTGCATGTCTTCGATTTTCGCCAGGGCACCGAGGTTGTCCGGTTGCGTGCGAGCCAATGGCCACAGCGAATGCTCGCGGATAATCCGGTTGCGAGGCAGGTCACGGGCGCGAGCTTCCTTTTCGCGCCAGGCGCAGAGCTCACGCAAAACGGCGAGCTGGGCGCGGGACAGCTTCCAGGCCAGCTTGGCATCGCGATAGACCTCGTTAGGGTCGATCTCGCGGCGCAGGTTGGCCACCAGTTCGGCACCGTCTTCCAGGACCCAGACGTATTTGTCGTCAGACAGCTTTGGACGCAGCTTTACGAAGACTTCAGCCAAATGCACGGCGTCTTCGGCCGCATAGCTGATCTGGGTTTCGGAAAGCGGGCGTTGCAGCCAGTCGGAGCGGGTTTCACCCTTGGGCAGGTCGATGCCGAGCACTTCCTGCACCAGTCGCGAATAGCCCATGGAAAAACCGAGGTTCAGGTAAGCGGCAGCCAGCTGCGTATCGAACAGTGGCGCCGGCAGGCTGCCGGTCAGGCGTAGCAGGACTTCGAGGTCTTCGCTGCACGCGTGGACAACTTTGACCACGGCCGGGTTTTCCAGCAACGCGGCCAAGGGTTGCCAGTTGTCGATGGTCAGCGGATCAATCAGGTAGGCGCGTTCGCCATCACCGACCTGCAGCAGGCCGGCGATCGGGTAGAAGGTGTCGACCCGCATGAATTCGGTGTCGAGGGCAACGAATGGCAACTGCTGCCACTCGGCACACAACCGTCCGAGGCTATCGTTGTCGCGAATCCAGTGAATATCGATGGCCACACGGCTCTCCCTTGAAGAATGGCGCGCAGTATATATCGCCCCCGGCGATTTCCGCGCATCCACTGAACAAGAGCATTAGCGAAAATTACTGCGTGACATGAAGAATAGTCCGACAACGTCGGGCTAGCTGGTCTTACCCAGCACGTAGATCCGCATCCGCGCACAGCCGGGCAAAAAGTCCTGATGGCTGAGCAAACGGAAACCCGCCTGCCTGAACTCGCTTTCCACCTCGGCCTTGCTCGGGAACGGCCCCTCCACGCCTGAACGCGCGCCCTTGAAACGACTGTCGAGGCGCACCGCGACAATCACCGTATCGCGACTGACCCGGTAAAATTCGCCAAGCATCGCCAGTCGATGTTCCGGATTGGCAAGGTACTGAAACAGTTGCATGCAAAAAATGCTGTCAACCGCGTTCTCCGACAAGCCAATCGAGAACGCGGAACTTTGAAAGGTCTTGATCCGCTTCAACAGACTCTGCGGGTGATGTGTGCGGGCATGATCGAGGATGTCCTGGGACGGATCCGTCGCGAGAATCACCCGATTGGCATGTTCGGCCAGCACCGCCCAGAAACGCCCCACACCGCAGGCCACGTCGAGGATCAACCCCGGCTCGCCGGCGACCTTGAGTGCATTGCGCACCAAACGCTCCTCACGCCAGAGCGCCAGACGCCCGGCCAGGCCCGGCGCTTGCGGCTGAAGGCAGACGCGCGCGTGCTCCTGATCGTAGCGTCGGGCAATCTCAAGCTCGATGGCGGATGGGGGTTGAGCGGACATGTGCAATGGCTCTTGATAAAAGTTCTACAGGCCGCAGGTCCGCGGCCGCCGCGTGAAACAAAACCGGAGCACTCAATCTTTGGCCAACACACCGTCGGCCACTGGACCACGACATCCGGCAAACATGTCCAGATCCTGGTTGTAGACCTTGCTGTTGACCTCCAGCAGCCCGAGCATCGAATGGAACAGGTTGTCCTGGCTCAAGGGCTTTTCACGACTCTGTTGCAGGCAGTGGGTATCTACCGCAAACGACTTCTTAAAGCTGTCGGAGAACCACGCAAACATGGCTACATGCTTTTGCTGCTCCGGTGCCAGCATGTAAGGCGTGCCGTGGAGGAACAAGTTGTATTCGCCCAGAGACTCGCCGTGGTCCGACAGATACAGCATCGCGGTATCCACTTTGTCCTGGTTACTGCGCAACAGATCGATCAGGGTAGACAGCACATGGTCGGTATATACCAGGGTGTTGTCGTAGCCATTGACGATACTTTCGCGACTGCAATTGTTCAGGGCATTGCTCTCGCAAACCGGGGTGAAGCGCTCGAACTCTTTCGGATAACGCTTGAAGTACTCCGGACCGTGGCTGCCCATCTGGTGCAGTACCAATACCGTGTCCTTGTCGAGGGTATCGATGAAATGTTGCAGTCCTTGCAGCAGGATTTCGTCGCGGCATTCACTGTTGGCACACAGCGCCGGATCTTTCAGATTGCTGACGTCTTCAACGGTGACGCGATCGCACGTACCCTTGCAGCCTGACTGGTTGTCACGCCAGATCACGTCGATACCCGCATGCTTGAGCACGTCCAGCAGGCCTTCTTCGTTCTTTGCCTTGCTGGCGTTGTAGTCCTTGCGTCCCATGTTGGAGAACATGCAAGGCACCGATACAGCAGTTTCAGTACCGCAGGAGTGCACATCGGTGAAGGCGATCAGGCCGTCTTCCTTACTCAGTTTCGGCGTGGTGTCACGGCTATAGCCAAGGATGCCGAAGTTCTCTGCCCGGGCACTTTCACCCACGACAAGAACAGTCAGGGATTTGCGCCCGTGGGTTTGCCAGGCCAGATTGCGCTGGGCATCTTCCCCAATTTTGACAAAGGGCTGTCGTGCAGTGGCTACTTTTTCACGCAAGAAACCGGCCGAGGCACCAATGTAGTTGCTTGGCACCACCATCAGGCGCAATTCGTGGTGATTGCGAAACAGCGAGGACAGGCCCTGGTAGTTAACCAGTGCAACACCACCAATGACCGCTGCCGAGGCAAAAGCCACCAGGACTTTACTCAGTAGCTCACGGTGCCAACGACGGTAATCAATCGGTGTCTTCCACAACAGCCAAGTCGGTAAAACACCAAGTAGCACGATATAAACAAACAACTTGAGCGACAGTAAGTCGCGCACTTCCGTAGCATTGGTTTCCGCAAAGTTACGCAACATGCCGGTGTCGATCAGGACACCATACTGGCTCATGAAATACGCCACGCCCGCGCTGATCATGAACAGCAGGGTCAGGACCGGCTTGAGCACCGGCCGGAAGGCCAGCAGGGTCAGCACAATGTTGAAGGCCGCGAAGATCATCACCCCGAAGGCCACGCGCATGACGATGCCTTTACCATCGGATGCGGTGATTTCGAACAGGTGTTGCCAGAGTACAAAATTGAAGCCAACTAACAAAAATGCGCTGGCAATCAGTGTCACCCATTCGGGGCGCACGGCTTTAATCTTGAGCATGAGGTTCGGCGGGTCCTGAAAAGAAGTGCCTTCGGTAAATGTGAAAATTTCATTTACCGAGGCAGCTCTAATTTTAGGTAGCCAACCATCAATTTTTTGTGAAAAAGAAGCCAACAATTAGTTGGCTTATAAAACCAGCCTGAAACTTTCAGACTGTTTGAGAATGGTTCAGCTTCGACTCAAGCCTGGTGCAAGTACCAGCGCCAGTCCTGCTCACCGACCTCTCCCATGAATTGGCGATATTCGGCGCGTTTCACCGCCAGGTAGACTCCGAGGAACTCCCCGCCGAACGCTTCCCGGGCCCAACCGGAACCTTCCAGCGAGCGCAATGTGGTCAGCCAGTCTGTCGGCAACAGTTTCGCAGCCTGGGCGTAGCCATTGCCTTCCACCGGCGCACCAGGGTCGAGTTGTTCGCGGATACCGCGATGAATACCGGCCAGTATCGCCGCAGCCGCCAGATAGGGATTGGCATCTGCGCCACAAATACGATGCTCGATGTGCCGGGAATACGCCGGCCCGCCGGGTACGCGCAGGCTCACGGTGCGATTGTCCACGCCCCAGGTGGCCGCCAGAGGCGCATAGCTGTTGGCCTGGAATCGACGATAGGAATTGGCGTTGGGGCAGAACAGCAACAGCGAATCGAGCAAGGTACCGAGCATGCCGGCGACAGCCTGCTTGAGCAGTGGCGTTCCATCCGGGGCTTCGCTGGCAAAGAGGTTGTTGCCGTCCTTGTCCGCCAGGCTCACGTGCATGTGCATCCCGGTACCGGCCAGGTCATCGAAAGGCTTGGCCATGAAGCAGGCTGTCATGCCGTGCTTGTGCGCCACACCCTTGACCAGACGCTTGTAGCGCACGGCTTCGTCCATCGCCAGCAACGCATCGGTGCGGTGCTCCAGGGTGATTTCCACTTGCCCCGGTGCGTATTCGGAAATGGCCGTGCGTGCAGGAATCCCCTGGAGCTTGCAGGCGCTATAAAGATCGGCCAGGAACGGTTCGATCTGTTCAAGCTCGCGCAAACCATAGACCTGAGTGCCGCGCGGACGTCCGCCATCGACATCCCGTGCCGGTTGAGGCCGGCCATTGCCGTCGCGTTGCTGATCCAGCAGGTAGAACTCCAGTTCCGCCGCCATGACCGGGTAATAGCCGTCAGCCTGCAAACCTTCGATGACTTTCGCCAACAAATGACGGGGATCGGCAATGGTGGCGGGCATTCCTTGCGTCGGGTGCATGCTCACCTGCACGGCCGCAGTCGGTATCAGACGCCACGGCATACGCGTGAGGCTGCCGCTGATCGGGTAGGCCCGGCAGTCGATATCACCGACGTCCCAGACCAGCCCTGAGTTTTCCACGTCATCACCGTTGATGGTCAGCCCGAGGATGGTACTCGGCAAAGGCCGCCCGCTTTCATACACCGCCAGCAACTCGTCACGGTGCAGCAACTTGCCCCGCGGCACCCCGTTGTTGTCGAGGATGAACAGCTCGAACATTTCGATATCCGGGTTCTGTTCCAGAAAGGTCAGGGCTTCAAGCCTGGTGGCAAACGAGGGGGTGGCACTGCTCATGGGAGTTCTCTTTTTCCGTGTCAGACGGGTACGCAAAAGCACCCGATCGTCAATCCCGGCATCAACCGGAACAGGTAGGGACAATCAGCGGAAAAAGCAGGAATCCGGCGGGCGCGCATGGCGGCAATGCCACAGCGCCCAGAAGGCCAGTTCAGAAGGAAGTGCAGAGAGGTTGGGGGCGATGGCGGGCGTGAATCGACGACCAAGGCTCGACGCTCGAGCGTCGGTGGATGCCTTGAAGTGGATTGCGACTGGCCAACCGTCCATAGGGAGAACCGCAGAAAACAGATGACCCGCAGCCTCACACGATGGATCAAGTCGTTAAATCAGGATTTGAAGAACCTTGGATGTAGTCTGGCTAAACATTTGGCTGTTCAGTGATGCCCCCCGTGTGGGGGGCTGCATTGCAGTGACTTGTATTTAATTTCTAAATACCACACCAGACTTTCTGATTTGCGGCCTCCAGGACTCGCGCGCCTAATCGGCCCCCTACTGTTCAAGGTCCGATCATGGAAAACACTCGCGCCACCGCCCGCCCTGCCCTGTGGCTGATGTTCAGCATTGTCCTGGTTGCCCTGAACCTGCGCCCCTCCATGGCCGCTGTCGGGCCTCTGCTCTCGGCAATTCGCGTCGAAATCCCCCTGAGCTTCAGCCTGGCTTCACTGCTGACCCTGTTGCCGGTCATGGCCATGGGACTGGCGATGTTTGTCGGCCTGCGCATCAGCCAGCGACTTGGAGATCAGCGCACGGTGATGTTCTCGCTGCTGATCATCGGCCTCGCCACGGTTTCCCGGCTGTTCCTTGATTCAGCAGCGCAGTTGCTCCTCAGCGCAGTGCTGGCAGGTATCGGGATTGCCCTGATCCAGGCCCTGATGCCAACGCTGATCAAATCCCGCTTCAGCGACCACGTTGCCTTGTGCATGGGGCTCTACGTCACGTCGATCATGGGCGGTGCCGCCATGGGTGCTTCCTTTGCGCCGCTGGTGATGGAGCAAACCGGCAGCTGGCGTATGGGCCTGGCGATCTGGGCGGTACTCGCCGTGCTGGCATTGCTGTGCTGGAGCAGCCAACGGGCAGAGATGCCGACACTGGATTCAAAGGCTTCAAATAGAGGTTCGTTCTTCGCCAATTCCCGTGCCTGGCTACTGGCGATTTTCTTTGGCCTGGGCACTGCGTCCTACACCTGCGTTCTGGCCTGGCTGGCGCCGTACTACGTGGAAAAGGGCTGGAGCGAACAGCACGCCGGATTGCTGCTGGGATTTCTGACTGCCATGGAAGTGCTGTCGGGGCTGCTGACTCCGCTCATCGCCAATCGCAGCCGCGACCGCCGCATCGTACTAATGGTATTGCTTGCACTGATCATCGCCGGTTTCTGCGGACTGATCCTGACCCCGCAGCATTTGAGCCTGATGTGGCCATGCCTGCTGGGGCTGGGCATTGGCGGCCTGTTTCCGATGAGCCTGATCGTATCGCTGGATCACCTGGACAATCCCTTGCGCGCCGGTGGCCTGACCGCGTTCGTTCAAGGCATCGGCTACCTGATCGCCGGCCTGTCGCCGCTGCTGGCCGGGATAATTCGCGACCGGCTCGGCAGCTTTGAATGGGCCTGGTGGTCGCTGACGGCGGTCATGGCGCTGATGATGTTGATGGTTTTGCGCTTCAACCCAAGGCACTACAGCCGCCACATCCATTGACCCGGAGCCCGCCATGAAAACCACCGGAATCGCCGCCGCTCACGCCAGTATGCTGCTTTGGGCCTTGCTGATCGCTGCATCGTTTTCCGCAGCGGCACAAGTCAGCCAGGCCATCGACCCGATCCTGCTGACCGGTTTGCGCCTGTTGTTTTGCGCCGTGGTGTTCCTGCCGCTGTTGCTGCTCAAAGGCGATGCCGTCATGACCGCCCGCGCATTGCTCGGTCACGCCGTGCTCGGCCTGCTGCTGGCGCTGTACTTCGGCTCACTGTTCGAAGCATTGCGCTACACCTCGGCCGTCAACACCGGGACGATGTTCACCCTGGTGCCGCTGATGACCCTGGTTTTCGAAGCCGTGCTGACACCTGACGACAGCCTGAAGAAACGGATTGTACCGATGCTGCTCGCCGCTGCCGGCGCAGTGTTGCTGATCATGAAAGGCGGCGGCCCCGGCGAATTGCCATCACCCTATGCATTGACCGTGTACGGCATCGGCTGCCTGGCCATGGCACTCTACGCCCCCCTCAGCCAACGCCTGAAAGCCAATAGCCTCAAGGGCCGCGGGCCGGTGTCCATGACATTCTGGAACATGCTGTTCGGTGCGCTGTTTCTGCTGGCGTTCTGTGGCTTCAGCGGCGGTTGGCGCTCGGCATCATTACTGACGCTCAACGATTTTTATTGGCTGATGTACCTGGCGGTGTTTGCCACCCTGGCGACGTTTTGGCTGCTGCATCGGGCCATCGGTGTGATCGCACCGTCCTCGGTGATTTCCTACATCTACCTGAGCACGCTGTTCATCACCATGTTCCACTGGCTTTGGGGGCGCCAGATGCCGCTGCCGCTGGAGCTGGCCGGCGCGGTACTGGTGGGTGTCGGCATGTTCGCGCTGTTGATGTCCAGCCGCCGCGCCGTGTCGGCGATGGTCCGGGGCTGAAAGGGCCTTGGGCGAAACTTCCGGCGAGGCATTCTCCCTGCTCCCTCATTCCGCTAGGATCACTCGCTCATCCTTGCACACGGTCAGCGCAAGGGACGCAGCGAGACGCAATGGATGCTGAACAGTAATTCGCTTAGAAAACTCGACATGCAGGACCTCATGGTGTTCGTCGCCGTGTACGAGCAAAACAGCGTCACCGAGGTGTCCGAGACGCTTTGCGTCAGCCAGTCCACGGTGAGTTACTGCCTGAAAAAACTGCGCACCGGCTTCGAGGACGAGCTGTTCATCAATACCCGTACCGGCGGCATGCAGCCCACCCGCAAGGCCGGCGCGATGTACCCTCACGTGCTGAAAATCCTCGAAAGCATCAACCTGTGTCACACCGGCTCACCCACGTTCGACCCTGGACTGCAGCCCGTGACCTTCAACATCTGCGCACCGGAATACTTCGAGCAACTGATCCTGCCGCGCCTGTTGAAAACCTTCGACCTTGCCGATCTCCCGGTGATGGTCAACGTGGTCAAACTCGAAGCCGATATTCCTGCCAGAGCGTTGCGCGAAGGCAGCCTCGACCTGGTGATGTGCTTCGGTCCGAACTTTCATCGCAGTCACGTCGATTTCAGATCGCAGACGCTGCTCGAAGATGATCTGGTGTGTGTTTTCGACAAACGCGCCACGCCGGCGGAACCACGATTGAGCCTGCAAACCTATGTCGAACGTCGACACGTGTTCCCGACACCCTGGACGTCCGCCACCAACATGGTCGACGGCTGGCTCGCGCGGCAGTCTCGACAGCGCCAGATCGTCGCACGTGCCAACAGCTACAGCGCAGCGCTGAAGCTGATTACCGGCACCGACTATGCCTTGACCCTGCCCCGACGCATCCAGCGACTGCTGGCCGGTGCGGACACCTTCGATCACTGTGAAGCGCCCGAGGGCTTGCCGGGGTTCACCCTCGACATGCAGTGGAACCAGGGTGTCGATCAGGACAGCGCCAACATTTGGTTGCGAGAGCAAGTGATCCAGGCCTGTGTCGAACAGCAAAGCGCCTGATACTCAGTGGCTGATGGCGGTCTTGCTGTAGGAATCGCGATCGATGTCGAGAATCTCCACGCACAGCTGGACTTCAATGTCGCTCGGCCATTCACACAGGTCCTGAACCACCGCCAGCAGGCTTTCAGACAGTTGTTGCTTGATCTGTGCGGAACGACCGCTCAACAGCGCCAGCTTCACATGCACGAACGCCCGCTCAGCCAATGCCGTGCCAACCTTGAACGTCTCGACCTTGACCGCGCGGCTCTTGATGTCGAATTCGGCAGCAAACTGACCGGAACCCACCAGCGTATTGTTCAACCGCATCAATGCCACATCGGCATTCAGATCAGTCAGGTTGGCGGTGTATTCCATGTGCAGGTGAGGCATGAGTTGCTTCCTTCAAGTGGGGTGGAAAGGTCGTACATATAACACAGCGCCACCCTGTTCATTCGGGCAGCGGCAATACGGCACGCTCACTCATGAACGCCTCCAGGCGCGAACGCAGCCAGCGCTCGGCAGGGTCGCTATCGACATGGCTGAGCCAGACCATGGACAGGTCCAGGGTCGGTGTCTTGAAGGGAAAGGGCTCCTTGAACAGCACTCCCGACGCGGCCATCGCCTCGGCTGTGTAATCCGGCAGGCTGGCAATCAGGTCGGTGCCGGCAAGCAGGGCCGGCAGTGCACTGTACTGCGGCACCGAAAGCACTACCTGGCGCGTGCGACCGATATCCGCCAGCCACTCGTCGGCATAGCCACTGACATTGGCGGTATGGGACACCAGCACGTGCGGTCGCGCGCAATATTCATCGAGGGTCAACGGCGTATCCGAGGCATCGGCGCGCAAAATGCTGGGCTGGATGTGCCGCAGCAACTTGCGTTTGGCATTGGCCGGCAGGCCGCGGGTCTGGCTGATACCCACCGTGATATCGCCGGATGCCAGCAAGTCGGGAATTCGCCAGTAATCGACATGCTGCACCACAAACACCACGTTGGGTGCCTCCTGGCGCAGAGCCCGCAGCAATGGCGGCAACAGCCCGAATTCGACATCGTCGGACAACCCGATGCGGAACGACATCGTGCTGCTGGCCGGGTCAAAATCATGGGTCAGGCTCAAGGCCACGGACAAGGAATCCAGCGCCGGCGACAGGTGCTTGATGATCTCCTCTGCCCGCGCCGTCGGCTCCATGCGATGGCCAACACGTATGAACAGCGGATCATTGAACATCGCACGCAAGCGGTTAAGCGCGGAGCTGATGGTTGGTTGACCGAGAAACAGCTTTTCCGCCACCCGAGTGACATTGCGCTCGAGCATCAGTGTTTCGAATACCACCATCAGGTTGATGTCGGCCTTGCGAAGTTCGTTGCGATTCATCCACTGTCCCCGATCCCCAAATCTGCTGACAGTTTAGGTAGCTGGCGCGACTGCCGTCTATCCAACTCAAGTTCAACAGACTGAAGCCGTTCGCGTTTAAGTAAACGGCCATGCCGCGCTTCGTCCTGTAGCCCTGTCCTTTTTACCGGGAACTCAATTTTTCCGACGCGGGGGGATTGCCCGGCCCGATCCGGAAAACCCGAATGCAGGCGGTTGAACGACACAGAAACGAAAAGCCCCGTAACTGTCCGGTTACGGATGCAGCGGTCACCTCACAGTGCCGCCATTCCCTGCAACTCTTCGCACCGCTGAATCCAGTGCGCCGCCGTCATATGCACTCACATTGTATGGTTCGCCGCGCTCGGGTCCGCCCGTTACTCTTTGCCGCTGCTGCATCTCTTTCATAACCCGAGCCGAAAAACATGAATAATTTCGCCCTTCGCGCGCTATGCCTGATGTTGATCAGCATGCCCGTCATTGCGCACGCCCATGAAACAGAGACACTCACCCTGCTCACCTATGCCGACGGCACCCGCGGCATCAAGACCCCGATTGACCTCGGTCCACCCGGCCCTTCGCAGGGTGACTTGTTTGTGTTCGACCAGCCGCTGATGAACGAGCAACGCAAAGATATCGGCAGCAATAGCGGATATTGCGTAAATACCCTCCCCGAAAAGCACAGCCAGTGCCAATGGACCCTGCTATTCAACGACGCGACGGGCAAAACGGCCGCCAGTATCGTCGTGGCCGGACAGGAGCATGAATCAGGCAAGTCGATTGTCGCGGTAATTGGCGCTACAGGGGAATACGCCGGGTTCAGCGGTGAAATGAGTACTGAGCCCAATTCCGATGGCACCTTCACCCAAATCCTGCACCTCTCGCGCAGCGCCAGATAAGTGGTTGTGCAGGTCTCGAGATCGCTGAGCAAAAGTGCGACAGACATTGGCGAACCAGATAGTCGCGCTCCGGCGACTGGCGCCCCTGACCGATAGGCCGGAAACGAAAAAGCCCCTGAAATGTTTAACCATTTCAGGGGCTTAGTCTTGTTCAATAATGGCGGAGAGATAGGGATTCGAACCCTAGGTACCGGTGAAGGTACAACGGATTTCGAATCCGTCCCATTCGGCCACTCTGGCATCTCTCCAACGGCGCGCATCATAACAACACTTTCGCAGGAAGCGAACCCCCCAAGCGAAATATTTCTGTGCTTTCAGATGCTTGCGTCGGTTAAAGCGGTACGCCCAGACGATTGGCGACTTCTTCGTAAGCTTCGATGACATCACCGAGGCCCTGACGGAAGCGGTCCTTGTCCATTTTCTTGCCGGTCGCCTTGTCCCACAGACGGCAGCCGTCCGGGCTGAATTCGTCGCCCAGCACGATGGAACCATCGTGGAACACACCGAATTCCAGCTTGAAGTCGACCAGCAGCAGGCCGGCGTCGTCGAACAGTTTGCTCAGGACTTCATTGACCTTGAGCGACAGCTCTTTCATGCGAACCAGTTGCTCGGCGGTGCCCCAGCCAAATGCCACGACGTGGGATTCGTTGATGAACGGGTCGCCCTTGGCGTCGTCCTTCAGGAACAGCTCGAAGGTGTAAGGGTTGAGCTTCATGCCCTCTTCGACACCCAGGCGCTTGACCAGGCTGCCAGCGGCGTAGTTACGCACGACGCACTCGACCGGAATCATGTCGAGCTTCTTCACCAGGCATTCGTTGTCGCCCAGCAATTTGTCGAATTGGGTCGGCACGCCAGCAGCTTCGAGCTTCTGCATGATGAAGGCGTTGAACTTGTTGTTCACCATGCCTTTGCGGTCGAGCTGTTCGATACGCTTGCCGTCGAACGCCGAGGTGTCGTTACGAAACAGCAGGATCAAGCGGTTAGCGTCGTCGGTCTTGTAAACCGACTTGGCTTTGCCGCGGTAGAGTTCTTCACGTTTTTCCATGATGGGCTCCGCTTGCTAAGTAGATGGGCTAGGCGATGTGGCGCCAGTCGAGCCCTGAATCTTGATCGGCCAGTTGCAGCCAGTCCGGGTCGCACCCGAGGGTGTCGACAAAACATTGCCGGGCCAGCTGCGGCAGGTTGTTCTTGCTGCTCAGATGGGCCAGGACCAGGTGTTGCAGGTCTTTCCAGCCCAACTCGGCCACCAGGAATGCCGCCTGATGGTTATTCAAATGCCCCAGCTCACCGCCCACCCGTTGCTTGAGAAAGTACGGGTAATGACCGCGGGCCAGCATGTCACGACAGTGATTGGACTCGATCATCAACGCATCGAGGTCCCGATAACCGTCCAGCACCTTGTCACAATACGAACCCAGGTCGGTCAACAGCCCAAAGCGCCGCTCACCGTCACTGAATACATATTGCGTCGGTTCCTGTGCATCGTGGGCCACGGCAATGACACCGATGCTCAAGTCGCCGATTTGCAGCTGCTCGCCGCCGGCCAGAAAGCCTGCGGGTTCAATCGGTTTGCGCATCCCGCGCAAGGTCCCGCGACTGAGGTAGACAGGCAGATTGTAGCGCCGAGACAGCAAACCCACGCCATGCACGTGGTCGGCATGTTCGTGGGTCACGAGTATCGCGCTCAGCTGCGCAGGGTTCACACCCAGGCGCAGCAGGCGTTTTTCGGTTTCCCGCAGGGAAAAACCACAATCGACCAAGACGTACGTATCAGCGCTGGCTACCAGCGTGCCGTTCCCTTGACTACCGCTGCCGAGAACGGCAAAACGCATAGGATCAGCCCAGGTTGTCTTGAATCTTGCTCAACACTTTACGCGCCACATCTGCCGGCGCCACGGTGTTGATGTTTTTCTCGACGGTGACCTGGACGTTCTCGCCAACCTTGCTCAGGCGAACCTGATAACGCTCGGCGCGGGCGTCAAGCTCTTCCTTGCTCGGCGCACTGCCGAACAGGCTGCTGAAGAAGCCTGGCTTGTCGTCTTTCTTCTCGGCTTTTTCTGCCAGGTTGATGTAGTACAGGCCCAGGCTGCGGTTGATGTCTTCAACGCGCCATTCGCCTTGTTCCAGCGCACGACCGACGCTCGCCCAGGCACGATCCAGGTCGGTACCGACGTTCAGCACAGGGTTGCCGCTGCCGTCTTCGCTCAGGCTGACACGGCTGGGTGCGTCGAAATCACGCGAAGCCAGCATCGACACCGAACCGCCCTTCTCCGAGATACGGCTCATGCTCGCGAGCATGTCGTCGACCAGCGCCGCGTCCAGGCCAGTGTTGACCGAACGGTTGGTGAATGCCACGTCAGCGGTGCTGCCGGCAGGACGCTCGGCGCTGACCACATAGACTTCACTGGTGTTGCGCTGCACGCCCGGCTCGATGCGCACCCGCACGCGGGTTTCGCTGTCGGTGCCGACGCCGGCCGCGCTCAGGCGTTTGCCCACGGCCGCGGACAGTTCGTCGGAATGTTGCCAGGTCGTGGTGAATTCGCCGGTTTGCGGACGCTGTTCATCCAGACGGAAGCCGTTGTCCTGGAAGAACTGAACAGCCACAGGCCAGACTTCGGCCGGCGGGTTCTGGGCCAGGATGGAGCTGGAACCGCCGCTCTTCTGCAGGGAGTAGGCGCTGGCGTCGGCAGCGGCGGTCAGCGGCTGCGGCCGAGGAACGACGTACTCGCCCTTGGCGGTGTCATCAGCCACGTTGCGCGGGATCGGCAACAGCGGATCCAGACGCTTGGCAGCACGGACATCCGGTGGCATTTGCATCGGTGCAGTCTGTTGCGCTTCCAGGTAATCGCTACCGCGGTCACGGAAATAACCTTCCGGGCCCCAGATCCATCCGCAGCCGCTGGTGCTGGAGATAATCAAGGCAAGTGCGGAAAGTCCGGCCATTCGCTTCATGCGTTGTACTTCCTCAATTAAACCAGGACGCTGCACTGGCGCAGGGCCGTGCGCAGCGTTTCGTGACAAGGTGCGCTCAGCCAGGTCAGCGGCAGGCGGATGCCTTCGTGCATCAGGCCCATTTCAACCAAAGCCCACTTCACCGGAATCGGGTTGGCTTCGATGAACAGGTCCTTGTGCAGCGGCATCAGTTTTTCGTTGATGGCCCGCGCAGTCTCGGCGTCACCCCTGAGGGCGGCCTCGCACAGATCGGCCATTTCACGCGGAGCGACGTTGGCGGTAACGGAGATGTTGCCCTTGCCACCCATCAGGATCAGCTCGACTGCGGTCGGATCATCGCCGGAAAGAACGATGAAGTCCTTGCTGACGCCATCGAGGATGGCTTTGGCACGCTTGAGGTCGCCGGTCGCTTCCTTGATGCCGATGATGTTCGGCACGGTGGACAGGCGGATCACGGTCTCGGCCTGCATGTCGCAGGAGGTGCGGCCGGGAACGTTATAGAGAATCTGCGGGATGTCGACCGCTTCGGCGATGTGCTTGAAGTGCAGGTACAGGCCTTCCTGGGTCGGCTTGTTGTAGTACGGCACGACCAGCAGGCAGGCATCGGCGCCGGCTTCCTTGGCGTTGCGGGTCAGCTCGACGGCTTCGCGGGTCGAGTTGGCGCCGGTGCCGGCGATGACCGGAATGCGACCGTTGACCTGCTTGACCACGGCCTTGATGACGGCGATGTGTTCGTCTACATCAAGCGTTGCCGACTCGCCGGTGGTGCCAACGGCGACAATGGCATGGGTGCCGTTTTCAAGGTGGAAGTCCACGAGTTTGCTGAGGCTGTCCCAGTCAAGACGCCCCTGTGCATCCATGGGTGTGACCAGTGCCACCATACTGCCCGCAATCATGAAACCGCTCCTGCCGGAAAAAGAGAGCCGTAATGGTACTGGCGCCAAGATGCTTGCACAAGCGAAGTACTGTGCTGCCGCCATTCCCCTTGGCGCCGGTTTTCGCTACCCTTCAGACTTTGATCGGTACTGATCAGCTTGTACGCCGGGTTCCAGCCTCCCTTTTCGGCCTCCCAGGCCCCGTTCCAGCATCGCCGCTGCGCGCTCCAGCTATATTATGGAGCGAGTTGCGAGCCGCAGCCCGGGGTTTTCTGAATGGGCACGCGCAGGCGCACCCCGACGGCCAACGCCTGTCAACCTACCGACCGCTCATCGCTTTAGGAATGCTGCATGTCCACCCCCACAGTCCGCGAACAATTCCTTGTCATCAGTGCGCTCGGCGCCAACCCCATGGAGCTGACCAACGTCCTGTGCCGCGCCAGCCATGAAAACCGCTGCGCGGTGGTCACCTCCCGCCTGACCCGTCATGGCGAATGCAGTGCGCTGGTCCTCGAAATCTCCGGTAGCTGGGATGCCCTGGCACGCCTGGAAGGCAGCCTGCCAGTGTTGGCCAAGCGGCATGCGTTCACGGTCAACGTGGTGCGCAGCGCCGCCCTGGAAAACCGCCCCCAGGCCCTGCCGTACGTCGCTTATGTGAGCTCGGCCTACCGCTCGGACATCATCAACGAGCTATGCCAGTTCTTCACGGACCACAACGTCGAACTGGAAAACCTGACCTGCGACACCTATCAGGCTCCGCAGACCGGCGGCACCATGCTCAATGCCACGTTTACCGTGACCTTGCCGCCCGGCGTGCAGATCAGCTGGCTGCGCGATCAGTTCCTGGATTTTGCCGACGCGCTGAACCTGGACGCCCTGATCGAACCCTGGCGCCCTCAGAACCCAATGTAAGGAAGCTTTCATGGCCGTTGCCATCGACCAACCGGTTGCCGATTTCGAAGCCCCCGCCACCAGCGGCCAGACCGTCAGCCTCGCCGGCCTGAAAGGCAAGCAGGTGGTGATCTACTTCTACCCCAAGGACAGCACGCCGGGCTGCACGACCGAGGGGCAGGGCTTTCGTGATCAATACGCGGCGTTCAAGGCCGCCAATACCGAAGTGTTCGGCGTGTCTCGCGACAGCCTGAAATCCCACGAGAACTTCAAGTGCAAGCAGGAGTTCCCCTTTGAGCTGATCAGCGACAAGGACGAAGCCATCTGCCAGCTGTTCGACGTGATCAAGCTGAAAAAGCTCTACGGCAAGGAATACATGGGCGTGGATCGCAGCACGTTCCTGATCGACGCCAAAGGCGTGTTGCGCCAGGAATGGCGCGGCGTGAAAGTGCCGGGGCATGTTGATGCCGTTTTGGCTGCCGCTCAGGCCCTGAATAAAGCCTGATTCCTCTAGCGCCTATCCGGACGCTTTCGCGAGCAAGCCCGCTCCCACATTGGACCGTGTTTTTCTGAACAACTCGGTTAACTGTGGGAGCGGGCTTGCTCGCGAAGGGGCCATCAGCCTCACTGAAAAAATCAAAGCTGACAGTTAAAGCAGCGGCGCCACCACCGGCTCCTTGCGCGGCCAGGCGTCCAGCACAGCCTTGAACAGCGTCGCCAGGGGAATCGCAAAGAACACCCCCCAGAAGCCCCACAACCCGCCAAACAGCAGCACCGCGCAAATGATCGCCACCGGGTGCAGGTTGACCGCCTCCGAGAACAGCAAAGGCACCAGCACGTTGCCATCCAGCGTCTGGATGATCCCGTAAACCGCCATCAGGTAAATGAACTGATCGCTCCAGCCCCACTGGAACAGCGCAATCAGAAACACCGGCACAGTCACCACCACGGCGCCGACATAAGGCACCACCACCGAAATCCCCACCAGCAGTGCCAGCAACGCCGCGTAGTTGAGCTCGAGAACAACAAAGGCGATATAGGTCACGCCACCGCAAATGAAGATTTCGATGACCTTGCCGCGAATGTAGTTGGCGATCTGCCGGTTCATGACATGCGCGACCCGGGTGATCAACGCCCGCTCACGGGGCAGGTAACCGCGCACCCACTGGCCGATCATGGCCCGATCCTTGAGGAAGAAAAACACCAGGATCGGCACCAGCACCAGGTAGATCATGATGTTCACAAGCAAGGGCAGGCTCGACAGCGAGAACGTCAGTGCCCACTGACCAAACTTGCCGATTTCGCCCCGCGCCACTTCGATGGCCCGCAACACTTGCTCATCGGATACCAGGTGCGGATAGCGTTCGGGCAGCAGCAGCAACAGCGACTGCCACTTGGCCAGCATGCCGGGCAACTCATTGAACAACGTAATCAACTGGTGCCACAGCAACGGCACGACAACCACGATGAATACCAGTAACAACCCCATGAATAACGCAAAGACCAGCCCCACCGCGGCCCAACCCGGCACGCGCAAGCGCTCGAGAGCCACCACCAGCCCCTGCATCAGGTACGCCAGCACCATCCCGGCGAGCACCGGCGCCAGCATACCGCCCAGGGTCAGCACGGCGGTGAACGCCAGAAACAGCAGGACAGCCAGCACCACCGCTTCTTCATCGGAGAAATAGCGCTGAATCCAGTCGCGTAACACTTTGAACATCAATAATCCTTAGGAGTAAACGCAGCCGATTTCAGGCTTTTTTCAACCAATAGCGGTAAACACCCGCGTCATCTTCTTCACGAAGCAGGGTATGACCGGCCAATCGGGCAAAGGTGCGAAAGTCGCGCTGCGAACCTGCATCGGTGGCGATGACCTTGAGGACCGCACCACTGACCATCCGGTTGAGTTCCATCTTGGCCTTGAGCAACGGCAACGGGCAATTCAGGCCACTGGCGTCCAGTTCAACGTCATGGGCTACAGCGTCGGTCATTGCATCACTCCGGGTCAGGTGGTTGAGTTGCCTAGAATATCTGGTCGCAACGCCGGTGTCCGGCTACAGTAAGGTCTTTGTCGACTAAGGCTTTGTGCATGACATTTTTGCGCCCTACCCTGCTGACGCTCGCTTGCCTGCTCGCCTCACCGGGCTTCGCCGACGACCTGCCGTCACTCGGCGACGCCAGTTCTGCCATTGTCTCACCGCAACAGGAATACCAGCTTGGCCGGGCCTGGCTGGCAATGCTGCGCAGCCAGGTCTCGCAGCTAAACGATCCGCAACTCAAGGATTACGTGGAATCCAGCGTTTACCGGCTGGTGGAGACCAGCCAGGTCACCGACCGGCGCCTGGAGTTCATCCTGATCAACAGCCCGCAGCTCAACGCTTTTGCCGCGCCGGGCGGGATCGTCGGGGTCAACGGTGGCCTGTTCCTCAATGCCCAGACCGAAGGCGAATATGCCTCGGTACTGGCGCACGAACTGGCTCACTTGTCGCAGCGCCACTTTGCCCGGGGCGTCGAAGCGCAGCAACGCATGCAAGTACCGATGATGGCTGCATTGCTGGCCGGTATCGTGATTGCAGCCGCAGGCGGCGGTAACGCGGGGATCGCAACCATTGCCGGCACACAGGCCGCGGCCATTCAGGAACAACGGCGATTCTCCCGCCAGAACGAACAGGAAGCCGATCGCATCGGCATTCTCAATCTGGAAAAGGCCGGTTATGACCCCCGGTCGATGCCCACCATGTTCGAACGCTTGATGCGTCAGTACCGCTACGATGCCAAGCCACCGGAATTCCTGCTGACTCACCCGGTCACCGAATCGCGTATCGCCGACACCCGCAACCGTGCCGAACAGGCGCCAAAGGGCGGCGTCGAAGACAGCATGCGTTATCAACTGATCCGCGCGCGCGTCCAGTTGATCTATGAAGAGACCCCGGGGCTCGGTGCCAAGCGCTTCCGCGCCCAGCTCGACGAGAATCCGAAAAACGACGTGGCGCGCTACGGCCTGGCGATCGCCCAGATCAAGGGCGGCCAACTGAACGAAGCACGGGAAAACCTCAAGCAGCTGCTGGCCAGGTCACCCAACGAAATCATCTATAACCTGGCCCAGGTGGATCTGGACATCACCAACAATCGCCTGCCGGATGCCCAGTCCCGGGTTGACCGATTGATAACCCAATACCCTGGCAACTACCCGCTGAATCAGGTGCGCGTCGACCTGCTGCTGAAGCAGAACCGCGCCGGCGAAGCGGAGAAAGCCCTCGAAGGCCTGCTCAAGTCGCGTCCGGACGACCCGGACGTGTGGTATCAGGTTGCCGAGACGCGCGGCCTGTCGGGCAATATCATCGGCCTGCATCAGGCTCGTGCCGAGTATTTTGCGCTGGTCGGGGATTACAAACAGGCCATCCAGCAACTGGACTTCGCCAAGCGCAAGGCCGGCAGCAACTTCCCGCTGTCTTCGCGGATCGACGCGCGGCAACGCGAACTGATGGAACAGGAGCGCATGATCAAGGACATGATGGGCTGACGCCCTCGGAGACAAGAAGTCCGGACATAAAAAAACCGCCTCTTACGAGGCGGTTTTTTATTCAACCGACAACCGGGTTATTCAGCCAGTTTGAAGGTGATAAAGCTCGCACGACCCTGACGCAGTACCCGCATCGACACCGAGCGGTTCTTTGGCAGTGCCTTGGCGATGTCCGCGAACTCCTTGGTGGAACCGATGGCCTGGTTGTTCAGGTGGGTGATCACATCACCCGGCTGCAAGCCGATCATGGCGGCAGGACCGTCCTGTACTTCCTTGATCAGCACACCACCTTTGAGGTCGTAGGTTTTCTTTTGCTCGTCAGTCAGCTCGACCACGGAAACACCGAGACGATTGCTGCTGCGCTCGATGCTGGATTTTGGCAGCGCATCCAGCTCCTTGCCTTCTTCCGGAATCGCGCCGACCGTCAGTTCGACATTCTTGCGCTTGCCGTCACGAATCACTTCCAGATTGGCCTTGGAGCCAGCCTTCAATGCGCCAACGAGATGCGGCAGGTCGGCCGACATGACGATTGGCTGACCGTTCATGCTCAGGATCACGTCGCCAACTTGCAGGCCACCCTTGGCAGCCGGGCCATCATCCTGGATCTGGGCAACCAGCGCACCCGCAGGTTTCTCCAGACCGAACGACTCGGCCAGGTCCTTGCTCACTTCCTGAATCACGACACCCAGCCAGCCACGGCTGACCTTGCCACCGGATTTCAGCTGATTGGAAACATCCATTGCCACGTCGATCGGGATTGCAAACGACACCCCCATGAAGCCACCGGAGCGGGTATAGATCTGCGAGTTGATCCCGACCACCTCACCGTTCAGGTTGAACAGCGGGCCGCCCGAGTTGCCGGGGTTGATCGGCACGTCGGTCTGGATGAACGGCACATAGTTTTCGTTCGGCAGGCTGCGACCGACGGCGCTGACGATACCTTGGGTCACCGTGTGGTCAAAGCCGAATGGCGAACCGATCGCGACAACCCATTGGCCGGCCTTCAGGTCCTGGGATTTGCCGAGCTTGAGCACGGGCAGATCCTTGCCTTCGATTTTCAGCAGCGCCACGTCGGAACGTGGATCGGTACCGATCAGCTTGGCTTTCATTTCGCTGCGATCAGCCAGACGAACGAGGATTTCGTCAGCATCGGCGATCACGTGGTTGTTGGTCAGGATGTAGCCATCAGTAGAGATGATGAAACCCGAGCCCAGGGAAGTGGCCTCACGCTGACGGTCGCGAGGTGAACGCGATTGCGGCGGCATGCCCCGCTCGAAGAATTCGCGCAGCATTGGCGGCAAGCCTTCGAGGTCGGGCATTTGCTGGCTGACTTTGCGATCCGGCAGCTTTTGCGTGGTACTGATGTTCACGACCGCAGGCGAGGCCTGTTCGACCAGTTGCGTAAAGTCAGGCAATTCGACCGCTTGGGCGGTGACCGCCTGACCGAGCACCAGCACGGTGGCAATTATGGAAAGGTAGGACTTCAAGCGTGGTATCGACATACGGCTCCCGTTACGACGAGCATGGTTAAGCGATATGGAGCAAGGAACACCGGGAACAATACGCCGGTATTTTTGTTCCGGGAACAACAAACAAGGCCAGAGCCGAGGGGCTCTGACCTATAAGAAATTTATGGGAAATTTGCAAATTGAAATGCTCACGAAACATTTCGAATTTAGCTCACTGCTTGGTTGCAGCAGCGTCGGTACGCATCGAAAGCGCTATCCGCTCAGCAGTACCGACCGGTATCTCGCCGACGACGGTCACCATCATCTCACCCTGTGCCGTGGTCAAGCGCCGGGAAACCGCAACGGTCGGCCCCAACTGAGTACGGGTGTCGGTGACTGTTGCGCCATTCAACGGCTCGAGGAATACCGAAAAGCGCGCCAGACCATCGTCATACAACAGGCTATTGACCTGGGTTTTGGTCTCCGGATCCTTGCGAGCGGTGCTGCTGGTCAGCTCGAAGCCCGGCGGCAACCAGTCGGATCGCCAGACCTGGGCAGTCTTGACGGCAGAAGCCTTGTCACTTTCGAGGTTGACCGGCTTGCAATCGGTACTGGCCTGCAGGTCGCCTTCGGAAGGATCGTCTTTGGTATCCAGTTGCGTGAACTGGAAGCGCTCCAGCAACCGCCCCTTGTCGTCCAATAGCAAAGACTTCAGAGGCAGGCCGGTTTCCTTGTCCAGATGCAGTTCAAAACCATAGCGGTGTTGATCGCGGGGTGTCAGCGAGACGATCACTGCAGGACGCCCGGCGACACGCGACTTGCCGACGACAGCGAGGTCATACCAATTCTTGAGCTTTTGAGGATCGAGTGCACGGGCAGCGGAGTTGGGGGAGTCCCCAAGCCCTGCTATCAGTGTGCCGCTGACGCATTGAGTATGCCCATCAATGCGCACGACTTCCTGAGCGGAACCGTCGAGCTGGATCAATCGCTCGCGGACCTTTCCATCCTGGACACGGTGCCAGATGTTATGGGTAGAAAAACTACCGTTACGCTCGTAGACGAAAGTACCCTGAAAGCTCTGCTGTTGCTCTGCCTGGCCCAGGCGTGTCAACCAGTCCTGGGCATCATCGGCTTGGGCTGGAACGATGAACCAGCCACTGAGCAGAAGCGAAAATAGAGGTATGGCGCGCATGATCCTCCTTAACGGTTTTCCAGGCTTGCGGCACGAGCGTAAGGCAGAGCGCTCTCAGTACCTTTCAGTGCAGCCTGTTGTGCATGTTGGCGCAAGTAACCTGGCAGACGCTGATCGTGCCAGCCTGGCTGACCTTGCAAAACGCCGTTGGCCATTGGGCCGGTGGCTTCCGAACTCTCATTGTAGCCTGCCAGGACAGCAGGGCCTTTTACTTGAGGAACGGCCAATGCGGGTTGACTGGATTGCTGGGCCAGTTCGACACCGGCGATCTCATCCTGGTTGTACAGACGCACACCGGCCAGCACCGCCAGGGTCACGGAAGCTGCGACCGCCAGACGACCCAGGCTGCGCCATGGACCGCGGGAAGGTTTTGCCGGTACGGCTTCGTCAGCCAGGGCAGCAGAAACAGCCGCAGCGATGTCCAGACGTGGAAGCAGCAGATCCTTGTGCATCACTGCCCGAGCGATCTGATAACGAGCCCAGGTATCACGGGTTTCAACATCGTCACAGGCATTCAATACCCGACGCAATTCCAATTCGTCCGCTTCGTTATCCATCACTGCGGACAGCGATTCCTGCAGGGCTTCACGACTCATGGCGTTCCTCTCTTGGCTGTCGCCGCTGTCTTTAGTTTTCCTGCAACAACGGCTGCAGGGCTTTGTCGATGGCCTCCCGGGCGCGGAAGATCCGGGAGCGCACGGTGCCTACCGGACATTGCATGACGCTCGCAATGTCCTCGTAACTCAGACCATCAAACTCACGTAAAGTTAGAGCCGTACGCAAATCTTCCGGCAGTTGCTGAATGGTTCGATGGACGGTGCCTTCGATCTCATCCCGCAGCAAAGCCCGTTCTGGCGACTCGAGATCCTTGAGGCCATGATCGCCATCGTAGAACTCTGCATCCTCGGAACTGACATCGCTATCCGGCGGCCGACGGCCGCGTGAAACCAGATAGTTTTTCGCCGTGTTGATGGCGATGCGGTAAAGCCACGTATAAAACGCGCTGTCTCCGCGAAAATTTCCAAGTGCACGGTATGCCTTGATAAAGGCTTCTTGTGCCACATCCTGGGCTTCATGGGTGTCGTGCACGAAACGCACGATCAACCCGAGAATTTTGTGCTGGTATTTCAGCACTAGCAGATCGAAAGCACGCTTGTCGCCGCGCTGAACGCGTTCGACCAGTTGCTGATCCTCTTCCTGGGTTAGCATGAACACTCCTCGATGAGCTCGGAGGAGGCTTGCAGAACCAAACGACCAGACTTGCAAACATAGACTCGGGCTTTTCGCAAAAGTTCTCCCCCTCCAGGCAAGTTTCCTGCGGGCTCTGATTTGGCACGCACGAAAAGCGCAGCGCGAGTTGACCCGGCTGCGCGAATAATCTTGTCATCGGATTCTTCGACAAGGATCGAACCGCAATCCTTGACTGAAGCCGACGCTGTCCCTTGTTTCAGGCAACCGTCTATTGATCTTGGCCCTTTGGCAAAAGTTCCAAATATTTATAGCTGTGCCGAACCAACATTGTGCAACCGTGAAGCGAAAATGACTGTTAAATCGGCGATACAGTCATTCTCGCGCCCAACGGGCAGAAAAACATCCGACGAACCGACCGTTGTTTTACGTCACAGTAGTTTCACAATGCCATGCTGGCTCGGGTATTGTGCCGCTCCCCCCCTCTATATACTAGTGGGCTGTACGGCCGACTCTACTCGCCAGTCCGGCTGCGCCACCCCCGACCCGGGTCGCTTTGAGCGGAATCCTGAAATGAGCCAACAGTTTCAACACGATGTTCTGGTAATTGGCAGCGGTGCTGCCGGCTTGAGCCTTGCGCTGACCTTGCCCGGTCATTTGCGCATCGCCGTTCTGAGCAAGGGCAACCTCGCCAATGGCTCGACGTTCTGGGCCCAGGGCGGCGTTGCGGCCGTGCTGGATGACACCGATACCGTTGAATCCCATGTCGATGACACCCTCAATGCCGGCGGCGGCCTGTGCCATGAGGACGCCGTGCGCTTTACCGTCGAGCACAGCAAGGAAGCGATTCAATGGCTGATCGACCAAGGCGTGCCCTTTACCCGCGATGAACACTCGAGCAACGAAGATGGCGGGTTCGAGTTCCACCTGACCCGCGAGGGCGGTCACAGCCACCGGCGCATCATCCACGCCGCCGATGCCACCGGCGCTGCCATTTTTACAACCCTGCTCGACCAGGCCAGGAAAAGACCGAACATCGAACTGCTGGAACAGCGGGTTGCGGTTGACCTGATCACGGAGAAACGCCTGGGACTTGAAGGTGATCGCTGCCTCGGCGCTTATGTGCTCAATCGCGGCACCGGCGAAGTCGACACCTATGGTGCCCGTTTTGTGATCCTCGCCTCTGGTGGAGCGGCCAAGGTTTACCTGTACACCAGCAACCCTGACGGCGCCTGCGGCGATGGCATCGCCATGGCCTGGCGCTCGGGCTGCCGGGTGGCGAACCTGGAATTCAATCAGTTCCACCCCACTTGCCTGTATCACCCGCAAGCCAAGAGCTTCCTGATCACCGAAGCCCTGCGAGGCGAAGGTGCCCACCTGAAGCTGCCCAACGGCGAGCGCTTCATGCCGCGTTTCGATCCACGGGCAGAGTTGGCGCCACGGGACATCGTCGCCCGGGCCATCGACCATGAGATGAAGCGCCTGGGCGTCGACTGCGTCTATCTGGACATCAGCCACAAGCCCGAAGCGTTCATCAAGACGCACTTCCCGACGGTGTACGAACGCTGCCTGGAATTTTCCATCGACATCACCAGACAACCGATTCCGGTGGTCCCGGCGGCGCACTACACCTGCGGCGGTGTGATGGTCGATCAACAGGGCCGCACCGATGTGCCGGGACTGTACGCCATTGGCGAAACCAGTTTCACCGGCCTGCACGGCGCCAACCGCATGGCCAGCAACTCGCTGCTGGAATGTTTCGTTTATGCCCGTTCGGCGGCCGCGGACATTATCGAACAGTTGCCCACGATTTCGATGCCAGCCCCCCTTCCCGCCTGGGACGCGAGCCAGGTCACCGATTCCGATGAAGACGTGATCATTGCGCACAACTGGGATGAACTGCGGCGGTTCATGTGGGACTACGTCGGCATCGTGCGCACCAACAAGCGCCTGCAACGGGCGCAACACCGTGTGCAATTGTTGCTGGATGAAATCGACGAGTTCTACAGCAACTACAAGGTCAGCCGGGACCTGATCGAACTGCGCAACCTTGCCCAGGTTGCCGAGCTGATGATTCTGTCAGCCATGGAGCGCAAGGAAAGCCGCGGCCTGCATTACACCCTCGACTACCCGGACATGTTGCCGGTCGCGCTGGACACTATTCTGGTGCCGCCCACCTACGTCGGCTGAATTTGAGCCGCACCCGCAGGCGTCGGTGCACATCCGCCGCCTGCGCATCCCGGGGCACGCAAATGGCCCTGACCCGGCGCTCGCCACGCAGACGGAAACGCAGTACCACCACCAACGGCAGCGCCAGGCTGTCCGGCCTTAATTGGACGGGCTGCCAACCCTTGGCCCGACTCCACAACTGCCAGCCATCGGCGTCGCGTCGCAAGCCGCAAAATGCCTGCGGGTGCGTCAGCAGGATCTGCCGGGGCAACAGCCAGGCTCCGTGAGCCACGCACAGCGCGACGCCGAGCGAGCTGGCCCAGACCGGAATCGACAGTAGACACAACGAACCCAACGCGAACAGCTGGGCCAAGAGATACGCCGCCAGCAACTGCCGTGAGGCATGCCAGCGGCATTCGAACCCGTTACTTGGGCTGGACACGATCCAGGATCATGCGAACCATGCGCTGCAGTTCAGGATCCTCGGATTCGCTGCGTTCCATGAACCAGCCGAACATGTCCTGATCCTCACACGTCAGCAGTCGGACGTACAACGCGCGATCTACCTCGTTGAGCGTTGCGTAAACCTCTTTCGTGAACGGCACCAGCAACACGTCAAGCTCAAGCATGCCGCGGCGGCTGTGCCAAAAGAGGCGGTTCAGTTCAACATCTTCGACCATGGAGCGCTCCTCAAATAGGCCGCAAGTATACAGGCCCGCGCCCCGTCGAACAGTCGGCTTTGGTCGGCACCGGCGATCCTTTGTGAACTACCCATTTCGAAGGCGCCACCTTATGATGTCCGCCAGACTCTTTACCCTGCGATGACTCATGGCCGATTCTGCTTTTTTCTGCACGCTTTCTCATGAAGGTGTTCTCGCGGTCCGCGGCGCGGACGCCAGCAAATTCCTGCAAGGCCAACTGACCTGCAATCTCAACTACCTGAGCGATTCCCGGGCCAGCCTCGGTGCGCGCTGCACGCAAAAAGGCCGGATGCAATCGAGTTTCCGCATCCTGCTCGAAGGTGACGGCGTGGTCCTGGCCATGGCCACCGAATTGCTCGAACCGCAACTGGCGGACCTGAAAAAATACGCGGTGTTCTCCAAATCGAAACTGACCGACGAAAGTGCCGCCTGGGTGCGCTTGGGCGTTGACCATGGCGATGCTGCACTGGCCAGCCTCGGTCTGGACCTGCCGGCAGAAACCGACAGCGTCGTGCGCGGCGATGGACTGATCGCCATCCGTGTCTCGCCGGAACGCGCCGAGTTGTGGGTCGCCGCCGGTCAAGCCGATGCGGTCAAAGGCAAGCTGTCGGCCGTGCTGAGCGAAGGCGACCTGAACCAGTGGCTGCTGGGTCAGGTCCGCGCAGGGATCGGTCAGGTCATGCCCGGCACCCGCGAGTTGTTCATCCCGCAGATGCTCAACCTGCAAGCGGTCGGCGGCGTGAGTTTCAAGAAAGGCTGCTACACCGGGCAGGAAATCGTTGCGCGGATGCAGTACCTGGGCAAACTCAAGCGCCGCCTGTATCGCCTGCAACTGGCTGCCAGCGAGCTGCCTGAACCGGGTATCGCGCTGTTTTCCCCGACCCACGGCAGTTCCATCGGCGAAGTGGTGCTGGCTGCCCGCGCCGGGCAGAACATCGAACTCCTGGCGGTGTTGCAAGCCGAAGCAGCAGAGAGTGGAGACATCCACCTGGGCGCGCTCGAAGGACCGTCCCTGCAACTGCTCGACCTGCCTTATGAACTGGACCGCGATCGCGAAATCCAGCAATAACGGCAGCACTTGGCGCGACACCTAGAGAGACTAAATGAGCGAGCTGGCGGAAAAGGTCCAAAAGGATTTGGTTGAGGCCATCAATAACGATGACCTGGTTCTGCCAACGTTACCGGAAGTGGCCCTGCAAATTCGCAGGGCTGCAGAAAACCCGGAAATCAGCATCAGCACCCTGAGCAAAGTGATCGGCCGCGATGCCGCGTTGTCGGCGCGCCTGATCAAGGTGGTCAATAGCCCGTTGCTGCGCGCGACCCAGGAAGTCACCGATTTGCACACGGCGATCACCCGCCTGGGCATCAACTACAGCAGCAATCTGGCGATCGGCCTGGTCATGGAGCAGATTTTCCATGCCCGGTCCGACGTGGTGGAACAGAAGATGCGCGATGTCTGGCGTAAAAGCCTGGAAATCGCCGGTGTCAGCTATGCGTTGTGCCGCAGCTACACCCAGCTCAAGCCCGATCAGGCGGCCCTTGGGGGGCTGGTGCATCAGATCGGCGTGCTGCCGATCCTGACCTACGCCGAAGATCACTATGAGCTGCTGTCCGACCCGGTCAGCCTCAACCATGTAATCGACCAGATTCATCCGCTGATCGGCGAAAAACTGCTCAGGGTCTGGGAATTTCCCGACATGCTGGTGCAAGTGCCGCGGCTATACCTGAACTTCAAACGCCAGTCTGCGCAGGTCGACTATGTGGATCTGGTGCAGGTGGCCAGCCTGTATTGCTTCCAGGACACCGATCATCCGCTTGCCCGTACCGATGCGCTGAATGTGCCTGCCTACAGGGTGCTCGGAATCGACTTCGACGACGCGGCGATGTGCGCCGATCTGGAAGAAACTCGCACGATGTTTTACTGATCAAAGACCGCGTCGCCCCCTTCGCGAGCAAGCCCGCTCCCACAGGGATTTGTGGTGCTGCATAGATCCAGTGTGGGAGCGGGCTTGCTCGCGAAGAGGTCCGAACAGGCGCTGCATCACTCCCCCGCAATAAAACTCACCCGCACCTTCAACCCTGCGTGCTCTCCATCGTGCAGGCTGATCTGTGCCAGGTGCGCACGACAGATCTCGCCGACAATCGCCAACCCCAATCCGGAACCGGCCACTTGCTGATTGCGTCGGTAAAAGCGCTCGAATACCCGATCGCGCTCTTCAAGAGGGATGCCGGGGCCATCATCTTCGACTTCCAGCACGGCGGGCGCCGAGACGCGCAGAATCACGTTGCCACCGGGCGGCGTGTGAGCCAGGGCGTTATCCACCAGATTGCTCAGCAGTTCGTTCAGTAGCGTCGGCTCGCCCCGCAACCAGACGGATTCATCCGCTTCCAGCGCCAGCGCAATGCCGCGCTTGTGGGCCAACGGCGCCATGGCCATGCCCAGCTCCCGAGCCAACTGACTCAGGTCGAGTAACTGCGCGCCGCCTTCGGCAATCGCCCGGGCGCCATTTTCGACCCGTGCCAGGGACAGCAACTGATTGGCCAGATGGGTCAAGCGATCGGTGCCCTGGGCAGCGGTTTCCAGCGTGCTGCGCCAGGTATCGGGCTCAGCCGAGCGCATGCCCAGCTCCAGTCGCGCCTTGAGCGCTGCCAATGGCGTGCGCAGTTCATGGGCGGCATCGGCAATGAATTGCGCCTGTTTCTCGAACTGGCCGCGCAAGCGCTCGGTAAAGTGATTGAGTGCGCGCACCAGCGGCCACAATTCGCGCTGCACTTCCACCAACGGTAAAGGACGCAGATCGTCCGGCTGGCGCTCTTCCACCGCCGTGCGCAAGCGCTCCAGCGGGCGCAACGCGGCACTCACCGCAAACCACACCAGCATCAACGCACCGATTGCCAGCATGCCCAGGCGTAGCAACGTATCCGCCGCCAGGCTGCGGGCCATGCTGACGCGCGCTTCATCGGTTTCCGCCACGCGGATTTCCGCCATGCCATTCATGTTCGGGTCGCTCACGGGCTTGAGCAGGCTCACCACGCGTACGTTCTGCCCGCGGTACTGGGCGTTGTAGAAACGCGCCAGCGCTGGATAGTCATCGGTGCGCGGCGTTCCCGGCGGTGGCGCGGGCAGGTTTTCGTAACCGGAAATCAGCTTCTGATTGATGTCGTTGACCAGGTAGAAAATTCGCCCGGCACTGTCGTAGGCAAACGTATCGAGGGCCACGTAGGGCACGTCGGCACTCAGGCTGCCGTCGCGCTGGGAGACACCGGCGGCGATGGTCCGCGCCGAGGCCAGCAAGGTCCGGTCATAGGCCGTGTCGGCGGCTTCGCGACCGTACCAGTAGGCGCTCAACCCGCTGGCCAGCATCAAAACCACCAGCAACAGCGCGAGGTTCCACAGCAACCGCCAGCGCAGGCTGCTGGGCTTATGCATCGCGGCTTTCCAGCAAGTAACCGAGGCCCCGGAACGTCACGATGGCGACCGGCTGGCCATCGAGTTTCTTGCGCAGGCGGTGCACATAGATTTCGATCGCATCGGGGCTGGCCTCCTCATCGAGACCAAACACTTGCGACGCCAATTGCTCCTTGCTCATCACCCGACCGGGGCGTGCGATCAGGGCTTCGAGTACGGCTTGCTCGCGGGAAGTCAGGGTCAGCAATTCTTCGCCGAGGGTGAAGCGCCGGGTTTCCAGGTCATAGGCCAGCACACCGCAACGCTGAATGCGTTCACCGCCCAGCACACTGCGGCGCAACAGGGCTTTGACCCGGGCTTCGAGTTCGGTCAGTTCGAACGGCTTGGCCAGGTAATCGTCGGCGCCAAGGTTGAGGCCGTGGACCCGATCCTTGACGTCGCTGCGCGCGGTCAGCATCAACACCGGCAGATTCTTGCCCCGTGCCCGCAGGCGCGCCAGCACTTCGAAGCCGTCCATGCGCGGCAAGCCGACGTCGAGGATCGCCATGGCGTATTCCTCACTGCCCAGCGCCAGGTCGGCCGCCACGCCATCGTGCAGGACGTCCACGGTCAGCCCGGTGCCCTTGAGCGCCTGGGCGACACTTTCGGCGAGCTGCAGATGGTCTTCGACGAGCAGGACACGCATGGATCTTTACCTCATTCAGGGATGGTCGACGCCATTCTCTGGCGCGGAGTTTACAGCCGCAACCGCCGCTGTGAAGCCCGAAAACCGTGAAAGTCAGCTGAAAGCTTAGCGAAAGGTTAGCCCGTTACAGTCCAGCCACGGACAGTTTCGACTGCCGTCGCTGCGGCCATACAGCGATACGAAAAACGCCTCGAAGCGTTTTCGACAAATAAGAACAATAAACGGAGTAAGTCATCCATGCAGTCCTTGCAGACCCAGGCTATCGCGCCTGCCCGCCTCTCCCGTTTCAGCCACACTGCGCTTGCCAGCGCTGCCGCCCTTGCCGGTTTTTCACCTTTGAGCCACGCCGCATTCTTCGAAGACAGCTCGGCCACTTTCGAAACCCGCAACATGTACTTCAATCGCGATTTTCGCGACGGTACCAGTGCCCAGCAATCCAAGCGTGACGAGTGGGCCCAGGGGTTCATGCTCAATCTGAAATCAGGCTACACCGACGGCACCGTGGGGTTCGGTGTCGATGCGCTGGGCATGCTGGGGGTCAAGCTCGATTCGAGCCCGGACCGCACCGGTACCGGGCTGCTGCCAACCCATGACGACGGGCGCGCGGCTGACGAATATTCCAAGCTCGGCCTGACCGGCAAAGTGAAAATCTCCGCCAGCGAGCTGAAAATCGGCAGCCTGATCCCGGAGCTGCCGATCCTCAAGCCCAACGACGGGCGCATCCTGCCGCAGACCTTTGAAGGCGGCATGCTGACCTCCAAAGAGATCAAGAACCTGACCTTCACCGGCGGGCGCCTGGACAAGGCCAAGGATCGCGACAGCACCGACTTCGAGGACGTTGCCCTCAACAACAAGAACAGCCGCTTCGCCGGAACGGTGGCCGGCGAACACTTCGACTTTGGCGGCGTGGACTACAAGTTCACCGACAAGATCACCGGCAGCTACCACTTCGCGCAACTCGATGAAGTCTACAACCAGCACTATCTCGGGCTGGTTGCCTCGCAGCCGTTCGGCCCCGGCACCTTCGCCAGCGACCTGCGGTTTGCCATCAGTGATGACCAGGGCGAGGCCCGTGGCGGCAAGATCGACAACAAGTCCCTCAACGGTCTGGTGAGCTACGCCCTGAGCGGGCACAAGTTCAGCGCGGGCTACCAGCACATGTCCGGCGACAGCGCGTTCCCGTATGTGGATGGCACCGACCCGTATCTGGTGAACTTCGTGCAGATCAACGACTTTGCCGGTGCCGAAGAGCGCTCCTGGCAAGCGCGTTATGACTTCGACTTCGTCACCCTCGGCGTCCCGGGTCTGAGCTTCATGAGCCGTTACGTGAGCGGTGACAACATCAAGCTCAAGAACGGTGACGAAGGCAAGGAATGGGAACGCAACAGCGAGATCAAATATGTAGTACAAAGCGGCGCGCTCAAGGATGTCGCCGTGCGTCTGCGCAATGCCACCTACCGTTCCAACTACTCCGCTCGCGATGCCGATGAAGTGCGTCTGCTGGTGAGCTATAGCGTTGCCCTTTGGTAATTCAGTACGTCCATAACAACAACTCCCAAGGAGACTTGAATGAACCTGTCAATGCGTAAAATCGCTCTCGCCGCCAGCGTCCTGCTGTTCACCGGCCAGGCGCTCGCCGAACCCAAACGCCCGGAATGCATCGCCCCGGCCTCGCCCGGCGGTGGCTTCGACCTGACCTGCAAACTGGCGCAAAGCGCGCTGATCAACGAAAAACTGCTGACCAAACCGATGCGCGTGACCTACATGCCCGGCGGTGTCGGTGCGGTGGCGTATAACGCGGTGGTTGCCCAGCGTCCGGCCGATGCTGGCACCCTGGTGGCCTGGTCCAGCGGCTCGCTGTTGAACCTGGCCCAAGGCAAGTTCGGCCGTTTCGATGAAAGCAACGTGCGCTGGCTGGCCGCCGTTGGCACCAGCTATGGCGCCATCGCGGTCAAGAGCGACTCGCCCTACAAGACCCTCGACGATCTGGTCAAGGCACTGAAGAAAGATCCGAGCAAAGTGGTGATCGGTTCCGGCGGCACCGTCGGCAGCCAGGACTGGATGCAAACCGCGCTGATCGCCAAGGCCGCGGGAATCAACCCGCGCGACCTGCGCTACGTGGCCCTCGAAGGCGGCGGTGAAATTGCCACCGCCCTGCTCGGCGGTCACATCCAGGTCGGCAGCACCGACATCTCCGACTCCATGCCGCACATCCTCAGCGGTGACATGCGCTTGCTGGCGGTGTTCTCCGACAAACGTCTGGACGAGCCGGAAATGAAAGACATCCCGACGGCCCGCGAGCAAGGCTACGACATCGTCTGGCCGGTGGTGCGCGGTTTCTACCTCGGGCCAAAGGTCAGCGATGAAGACTACGCCTGGTGGAAAGCTGCCTTCGACAAACTGCTGGCCTCTGAAGACTTCGCCAAGCTGCGCGATCAGCGCGAGCTCTTTCCGTTCGCCATGACCGGCCCGGAACTGGACACCTACGTGAAGAAGCAGGTCGCGGACTACAAAGTGCTGGCCAAAGAGTTCGGCCTGATCCAGTGATCGTCTCTGTCTAGCGGCTGGGGCGGCCCCCGCCGGGGGGGGCGCCCCCCCCGGTTGGCGGAGGGTTTAAAACAAAATTTTTTTTTTTGTTGGTTTGGGGGGGGGGGGGCGGG